>DASYLL010000270.1:0-3610 GCA_036009605.1 Thermoanaerobaculia bacterium
GCTGAAGAACTACGGTTGGGTGGACAAGCAGCACGGCATCGTCCACATCCCGATCGATCAGGCGAAAGAGTTGTTCGCGGCGCAGGCCGCGGCAACGGCAGCAGCGCAGACGCCTGTGGTCGAACCCGTTGCAACGACGACGACCACAATCGCGCCGACCACGACAACGGCAACGACCACCGGAGGAGCGCACTGATGTTCGCGCGACGCGGGAGCGTTCTGCTGGCACTCGTCGTGGTTGCGTTGCCGCTCTTCGCGCAAACCTCCACCGACAAGCCGCAGCTCCCGGGACACGTTTCCATCGCGCAGAAACTGAACACGCAGATTCCGCTCGATCTCATGTTCCGCGATGAAAACGGCAAGGTCGTTCGCCTGAAGGAGTACTTCGGCAAAGGCCGTCCGGTCATCCTCAACTTCGTCTACTACCGCTGCCCGATGCTCTGCCCGATGGTCCTCGAAGGTACGACTACCGCGCTCACGCAGCTGAAGTTCAACATCGGCGAAGAGTTCGACGTCATCACCGTCAGCATCGATCCGCGCGACAAAGCGGCCGACGCTGCGATCCTGAAAGAGAAGTACATCCGCCGCTACGGCCGTCTCGATTCCGCGCCGGGCTGGCACTTCCTGACCGCGCACGAAACCGCGATCAAGGCACTGACCGAAGCAGTCGGTTTCCAGTTCGCGTACGACAGCCGCACCGATCAGTTCGCGCACGGCGCCGCGCTGCTCATCCTCACGCCGGACGGACGCACCTCGCGTTACTTCTACGGCTTCGAGTTCAAGCCGCGCGATCTGCGTCTCGCGCTCGTCGAAGCCTCGGCCGGTAAGGTCGGCAACGTCACCGACCAGTTCCTTCTCCTCTGTTTTCACTACGACCCGAATACCGGCAAGTACAGCCGCAACGCCATGATGTTCGCCCGCGCCGGAGGCGTGATGACGATGTTCGTCCTCGGCGGCTTCATCTTCGGGATGTTCCGCAAAGAGCGCAAGAAATGAACGATTTCCCATTGTTTCCCGAGCAGGCTTCGAGCGTCGCTCCGCTCGTTGACGGCCTTTATCTGTTACTGGTCGTCATCACCGGCGCAGTCTCGATTCTGATCTGGCTCGTCATCTTCTACTTCGCGATCAAGTATCGCCGCCGCCCGGACAACGAGCTGGCGCAGGAGCAGGAACCGCCGGCCATCCTCGAGATGACCTGGACCGTGGTTCCTCTGATCATCTTCATCGGCATCTTCATCGCCGGCGCTCTGGTGTTCTTCCGCATGCAGGTCGTGCCGCGGAACGCCATCGAGATCTACGCGACCGGCCGCCAGTGGATGTGGAAGTTCCAGCACCCGACCGGACAGCGCGAGATCAATGAGCTGCACGTTCCGGTCGGACGCGCGATCAAGATCACGATGGCGTCCGAGGATGTCATTCACAGTCTGTGGTTCCCGGTGTTCCGCGTGAAGGCGGACGTGCTGCCGAACCGCTATCGCACGCTCTGGTTCGAAGCGACCAAGACCGGCCGTTTCCACATCTTCTGCGCCGAGTACTGCGGTACGTCGCACTCGGGCATGATCGGGTCCGTCGTCGTGATGGAGCCGACCGACTACCAGCGCTGGCTGGCTGGTGGTACCGAGGGATCGCTCGCGTCGCAGGGCGAGAAACTGTTCCAGAAATACGCGTGCAACACCTGCCACATGGACAACGGCACCGGCCGCGGTCCGATGCTCGCGGGCACCTACGGCAAGACCCGGCCGCTCGCGAATGGCAGCAACGTCGTCGTCGACGACAACTACATCCGTGAATCGATCCTGCATCCGCAGACGAAGATCGCCGCCGGCTTCCAGCCGGTCATGCCGACGTTCCAGGGACAGGTGAGCGAGGAAGACCTCATCCGCCTGCTCTCGTACATCAAGTCGCTGCCGGCGCCGCAGACGACTACCGCGCAGGCGGTCGAGCCTGCACCGGCGGGCGCTCCGCCCGTCGCCGCAACGACGCCCACCCCCGCGACCACGACGACGCAGAATCCATAGGAATCAAGATGACCAGCACCACCCACGACGCACCGTACATCGAGCCCTCGACGAAGGAGCGGCGGAACTATCTCAACGACGAGTACGGCGTGCTCTCGTGGCTCCTGACGAAGGACCACAAGCGCATCGCCATCCTCTATCTCTGCACCGTCAGCGTCTTCTTCGTCGTCGGCGGCATCATCGCGTTCCTCATGCGCCTCGAGCTCCTGACGCCCGAGGGAGACCTGTTCACGTCGGATACCTACAACAAGCTCTTCACGCTGCACGGCATCGTGATGATCTTCTTCTTCCTCATCCCCGCCATCCCCGCAATCATCGGCAACTTCATTTTGCCGATCATGCTCGGGGCGAAAGATCTCGCCTTCCCGAAGCTCAACCTCGCCAGCTGGTACATCTACATGATCGGCGGCACGTTCGGGATCATCGTGATCATCACCGGCGGCGTCGACACCGGCTGGACGTTCTACACGCCGTACTCGACGCAGTACTCGAACACGAAAGTCTTCGCGACGACGCTCGGTGCATTCATCACCGGCTTCTCGTCGATTCTCACGGCGCTGAATTTTCTCGTGACCATTCACCGCATGCGCGCGCCGGGACTGACCTGGTTCCGCCTGCCGCTGTTCATCTGGTCGATGTATGCAACGAGCATCGTCATCATGCTTGCGACGCCGGTTCTGGCGATCACGCTGGTATTGCTGATGGTGGAGCGAGCGCTCGGGGTGGGCATCTTCGATCCCGCACTAGGCGGGGATCCCGTCTTGTACCAACACCTGTTCTGGTTTTACTCACACCCTGCCGTGTACATCATGATTCTGCCCGGCATGGCCATCATCTCCGAATGCGTAGCTGCGTTCACTCGCAAAAAGGTCTTCGGCTACAAGTTCGTCGCCTTCTCCTCGCTGGCCATCGCGTTCCTCGGTTTCCTCGTGTGGGCGCACCATCTGTTCGTCGCCGGCATCTCGGTCTACTCCGCGCTGATCTTCTCGTTCCTGACGATGCTCGTCGCGGTGCCGTCCGCCATCAAGGTCTTCAACTGGACGGCCACGATGTACAAGGCCTCGGTGTCGTGGAACACACCGATGCTGTACGTGCTCGGTTTCATCGGTCTCTTCACGATCGGCGGCGTAACTGGTCTCTTCCTCGGCGCGCTCGGCATCGACGTGCACGTGCACGACAGTTACTTCGTCGTCGCACACTTCCACTACATCATGGTCGGCGGAACGATCATGGCGTACATGGCCGGCCTGCATTACTGGTGGCCGAAGATCACCGGCCGCATGTATCCCGAATGGTGGGCGCGCCTTTCGGCGCTGCTCGTCTTCATCGGCTTCAACCTGACCTTCTTCCCGCAGTTTCTCGTCGGCTACGTCGGCATGCCTCGCCGCTATCACGCGTATGCGCCGGAGTTCCAGGTGCTGAACGTGCTCTCGACCGCCGGCGCCACGGTGCTCGCGGTCGGCTATCTGCTGCCGATCTTCTATCTGACCTGGTCGATCTGGTACGGCCGCAAGGCCGGCGCGAACCCCTGGGGCGCGGTCGGCCTGGAGTGGACGACGTCCTCTCCGCCGCCCAAGCACAACTTCCACGAG
>DASYLL010000271.1:0-24544 GCA_036009605.1 Thermoanaerobaculia bacterium
GTTTGGAGTGCGGCAGCCGCAGCTGCCGCTTTGGTATGTTCGTGCGTCGCGCTGTCGCATACAAAAGCGGCGACTGCGGCCGCCGCACTCCAAACTACCAGGCTCGCCGGACCAGGTAGCTCGCCTTCACGAATACCGTCCTCTCCAGATCGTCCGTATATCCCGCATACAACGACGTCCCCGGACTCGGCGTCCATCCGAGCAGAAACTGACTGCGCGTCCGTGAGAGCAGCGATTCGTAGTCGACGCGTGCACGCGCGAAGATGAACGACGTGAACTGATACGTCGCCTGCGTCGAGTACAGCTTCTCGTCGAATGCAACGCGTCCTGTGTCATAGCGCACGAATCGATTGCGTGCGTAGTCGAGCGTCACGCGCATGGCATCGAGCGGCTGCAACTCGAGACGCCCCGTGATGCTGAGCGAGCGGCCGGTGCCGGGATTCGTGAAGCTCGGCACGTCGTAGTCGAACGTGTCCCACGCGCGATCGACCGTGAGCGACAACGACACGCGCTTGCTCGGCGCTGCTGCGATCGTGACCATCGTCCCCGTGAACACCGTGCTGCGTTCCGGCTCACCGACGAACTTCGTCCCGAACTCCTCCTCGAACAACCGCAGGTAGTCCCTGTAGAAAAACACCGAGAGCTTCGTCTGCCGACGGAAGTTCAGCTCGACGCGCGGATAGACATACGCGTACTTGATGCGCCCGTCCCAGTCCCATTGCACGAGCACCGTGTTGATCGCGCTCCACGAAAGCAGCAGCGGCGCATGGGGGCGCGGTTCCGAGTCGTAGCGCGTGTTCACGCTCCAACGGTTCGTGTCGGTCTGCGCGGTGAATCCGAGGTTGGCGCGATAGTCGGGAGTGCGACCCTCGCCTTCGAACGTGACGCTGAAATGCCGTCCGCTGCGCTTCCATTGCGCGAAGAATCCAAAACCGTTGCCGCGATCCGAGAACGTGCTCACGAGCTGAAACGCGGCAGTCGTATTCGCGTCAAGCGTGAAGCGGCCATCGACACCGGCGACGCGATTGTCATCGCGGCTCGTTGCGATCGCGCCGAGGAAGGACTCGGTGCCGATGTCGCGCTTCAGACGGATCACGCCGACGCTCGCGTTGTCATCGGCGAGCAGCGCAGCGAATGTCGTCTTGCCGCGTTTGCCCGAGACTTTCGTCGCGTACTCGGGTTCGACGACCGTGCGCGTGTGCATCGCGTTGAGTGGCGTCTGGAAAACATCGATGCCTTCGAGAAAGAACGGCCGCTTCTCTTCGAAGAAAATCGGGAAACGCTGATTCGCGGATGACACGAGCTCGTCCGCTTCGATCTGCGCGAAGTCGGGATTCACCGTCGCGTCGACAACGAGGTCTGACGCGAGCGCCAGCTTCATCGTCACGCTCGGATCGCGCGAATCCTCGGCCACGGTCATGCCCGGAATGACCTCGATCATGCGTCCCGATGCGACATCGTGGAAGCTCCCAATCGCACCTGCCTGTGCGAGCAGATTCGCGTTGCCGCGCACGCGCGGTTTCCACGAAACATCCTCATCGAGATGCTGGATGCGCCGCTCGACGTGTACGCCCCACTTGCGATCCGCGCCCGAGCGATGGCGGATCGAGGCGAACGGCAACGCCGCCTCGATCGTGTAGCCGTCTTCGGTGAGCACGCCTTTCGAGTCGAGCACGAGATCCGCGCTGTAGTCGATCCCGCGGCCTTCCGTGTAGATGCCGTCCTGCTGAATGCCGAGCGGATTGAAGATCAACACATAGGCACGGCGGTGATCGTCGAACGTGTCGAGATAGAGCGTGACGTAGTCGTCCGCGAGCACGTCATCGCGACGCGCGACCGTGGCGCGAACCTTCGACGGATCGTCGATCGCGCGGATTCCGATGTAGAGCGCGTTCGCATCCGATGCGAGCAGGACCGTGGTCTCACGCGATGGCGGCGCGTTGTCGCCGGGACGGATCTGCACGAAGCCGTCGAGCTTCTCCGCCGTCTTCCAGTGCGCTTCGTCGAGGCGTCCGTCGATCTGCAGCGCCGCCAGAAGAATGTAACCACTCAAACTCAACATGACGGTTACAAACTAGCGTTCATGCTCGTAACCTGTCAATATGATTTTGGAGGTTACGCATGGCGTTCAAGTTTCTCGGCGGACATGTGGCGCTCGACTTCATCAACACCGTCGGCGGACGCACCCACACGAGCGCGAATCGCTACTCGGTCGATCGCGAACGACTGGAGAACCTCGCGGATTGGGCGTCCGAGGCGGGGATCAGATCGCGCCGATCGTCAACGACTCTCGATCGCGCCATCACGTTCCGCGAAGCCCTCTATCGCCTCTTCAAAGCCGTCATCGAGCAACGCCGTCCCGATCCGAAAGACAGCGAGCTGCTGAATCGCGAGCTCGCTGAGGCGCGCACGCACGAGAAGCTCGCGTTCGTGAACGGCGTGCCGTCATTCACCTGGGACGATCGCGACGCGCCGGAGCTTCCGCTCTGGATCATCGCGCGCGCCGCCGCGGAGTTGCTCACGTCACCTGACATCGCGCGAGTTCGCGCGTGCGGCGGTGAGAGCTGCGGCTGGCTCTTCCTCGACACGAGCCGGAACCGTTCGCGTCAGTGGTGCGACATGGCCGACTGCGGCAACATCGCCAAAGTGCGGCGGTTCAGGATGAAGGATCAATCCGCTCGCTGATCAGCCACGCTTCGATCGCGCGCGTCGCCTGATCGTTCTTGAAGTTGAAGAACGTTCGCTCGACCTTTCGATCGTCGGCGAGCACGGCGCGGAACGCGTTCCAGTCCCCGATCGCATTCGCGAGCTGATTGCGCATTACCGAGAGCGGCATCTTCTCCACGAACAGCCGTCGATCCTCGAGCTCGCTCTCAGGAGTCCGCGTTGGAACGCGCAGAAAACGCTCCTCGCTTCCCGGAGGCTCAGCCTCGAGCGGCTGATCGATAATGTCGCCGGTTTCGAGGTCGAGGTAGTGCGCCAACGCGACGCCGAGGTAAGCGACTTGCAGGCCATCGAGGTCGAGCATGGGGCGAATGATAAGCTCGGACGCGAAGAGATGAGTCAGGACCGGCTCGCGGCGAGCCTCGACATCGACCGCCTCCCGACAATTGAGGTCGTCCGCATCATTCAGGAGCAGGACGCGCTCGTGGCCGCTGCCGTGGCGGCGCAACGCGAGCGGATCGCCCACGCCATCGATGAGATCGCCGAGCGCCTGCGCCACGGCGGCAGACTCTTCTACGCCGGCGCCGGCACCAGCGGACGCATCGCCATGCTCGACGCGAGCGAGCTGCCGCCGACCTACGGCATCGATCCTTCGCTCGTACGCGTGCTCATGGCCGGCGGCGAGCGCGCGTATCTCGAAGCCGTCGAAGGCGCGGAGGATGATGAAGACGCTGCCATCGAAGCCGTCAATCGCGAAGTCACCTCGGAAGACGCGATCGTCGGCATCGCCGCCTCGGGTACGACGCCATTCACCGTCGCCGCCGTGCGCAAAGCAAATCTTCTCGGCGCGCTCACGATCGGTGTCACGAACGTTCCCAGCTCGCCGCTCGCGCAGCATGTCGACATCCCGATCGTCGTCGAGACCGGCCCCGAGGTCATCATGGGGTCGACGCGGATGAAGAGCGGGACGGCGCAGAAACTCGTGCTCAATCAGCTTTCCACCGGCGTGATGATCCGCCTCGGCCGCGTCTATTCGAACCTCATGATCGACATGCCCGCGACGAATGAAAAACTGCGCAATCGCGCCGTGCGCATGTGCGAGCTCGCGGCCGGCGTGCCACGTCCTGCTGCAGTGCAGGCGATTCGCGATGCCGAGGGCAACGTCAAACTCGCGATCGTCATCGCGAAAAAGAAAGTCGACGCCGAGGAAGCGCGGCGTCTGCTCGCCGATAGATCGCTGCGCGAGGTGCTCGAGCAGTGAGCAAGCTCGAGCGGCTGATGCACGTGGCCACGAAGTATTCGCGACGCATCATCGGCCTCATGTCCGGCACGTCGCTCGACGCCATCGACGTCGCGATGGTGCGCATCGAGAAGCACGGCGTCACCGCGAAAGTGAAGCTCGAGCACTTCCGCGAGTATCCCTATCCGCCGAAGATCCGCGCCGTCGTGCGCGAGCTGTTCGATCCGAAACGCGCCCGCATCGATGACATCTGCCGCTACGACTTCATCCTCGGCGAAGTCTTCGCCGCCGCGGTTTTGCGCATGCTGCAGGAGAGGAAAACAAAGGCGGGGAACGTCGATCTGATCGCGTCGGCCGGACAAACCATCTGGCATGATCCGGAGCTCAGCATCATTCAACCGGACGTCGACTGGATCGACGGACCGATCGCAACGCGCTCGACGTTCGCGATCGGACAATCGGCTGTGATCGCGGAGCGCACCGGCATCATCACCGTCGGCGACTTGCGCGTGCGCGATGTTGCCGCGGGCGGACAGGGCGCACCCCTCGTCCCGTACTTCGACTGGGTTCTGCTGCGCCACAAATCGCGCGGGCGTTGCATCCAGAACATCGGCGGCATCGGCAACGTCACGTACATCCCGCCGAAAGCGAATTGGGACGACGTGATCGCATTCGACACCGGCCCGGGCAACATGATCATCGACGAACTGGCCTGGATCGCAACGAACGGAAAACAGACATACGACATCGATGGTGCGCTCGGCGAAGCCGGCAACGTGCACGAAGAGCTGCTCGAGCGCTGGATGTCCGATCCCTATTTCGCGAAGTTGCCGCCGAAGACGACGGGCCGCGAACTGTTCGGTGCGCAGTTCGCGACACGGATCGTCGATGAATCGCCCGACGTCGACATTCGCGACATGATCGCCACCGCGACCGCGCTGACCGCGGAGAGCATCGCCCGCGCCTATCGCGATTTCGTCCAGCCACTCGGCCCCATTCATGAAGTGATGCTCGCGGGAGGCGGCGCGAAAAACCCGACGCTCGTGCGCATGCTCAAAGAGCGGATGCCGAAGCAGCGGATGCTCGTGTACAAGGCGTCCGAGGCGAAGGAGGCGATGGCGATGGCGATGATTGCGAATGATTCGGTCGTCGGACTCGTCACGAACGTCGCCGGCGCGACGGGTGGGCGGCCGACGGTGCTGGGGAAAATCTGCTTATGAGAATCGTTGCTGGTTGCTGGTTGCTGGTTCGTGGTGCTGCATCGCGAGAGCGTCGCGCACTGGCAACGAGGCACCTTGAACCAGCAACCAGGAACCAGCAACCGCGCTCGGAGCGCGCGCCATGAGATTGCACGGCCGCGCCTTCGTCGACGACACCTTGCGTGACGACATCCTGATCACGATCGAAGATCAGGTGATCGTCGACGTCGAGCAGACCGCGCACGTTCCCGCAGCCGCGGAGCACATCGACGGGATCATGATCCCCGGCTTCGTTGACCTGCATGTACACGGCGGCGATGGCGCCGATTTCATGGACGCGCACGAAGAAGCGACGGAGCGCATCCTCGGATTTCACGCGACGCACGGAACCACGGCGCTCGCGGCGACGACGCTCTCCGCATCGCGCGCCGATCTGCATGCAGCCGTCGAATCGATCGCGCGTGTGTCGGCAACGTCGCGCGATGCGGCGGAAATCGTCGGCATCCATCTCGAAGGTCCGTTCCTCAACAACACGCGCGCCGGCGCGCAGGATCGCGCGTCGATCCGTCCCGCGGACATTCACGAAGTGGCCGCGCTCATCGCGCAGGCGCCGCGCTTGAAGTGGATCGTCACGGTTGCGCCGGAGATCGAAGGATCGCGCGCGCTCATCGAGCACTTCCGCGATCGCGTGCTCTTCTCGATCGGACACACTGCCGCGAACTTCGGCGAGGCCGCGGCGGCAATCGAATGGGGCGCGTGTCATTTCACGCATCTCTACAACGCGATGACGCCGCTGCATCATCGCGATCCCGGAGTCGTCGGCGCCGCATTGACGTCGGTCGACGCGACCGCGGAGTTGATCGCGGACGGCATTCACGTGCATCCCGCGGCGATGCGCGTTGCGGTGCAGGCGATGCCGAGACGCATTGCGATCGTCACCGATGCGATGCGCGCGTGCGGACTCGCGGAAGGAACATACAAGTTGTACGAGTACGAAGTGACGGTCGCGGAAGGAGCGGCGCGGCTCGCCGACGGAACACTCGCGGGCAGCGTGCTGACGATGGACGCGGCGATGCGAAACATGATCGAGCTGGCGGGACTGCCGCTCGAGACCGTGATCCCGATGGCGACGGAGATTCCGGCGCGCATCGCCGGCGTCGCGGATCGCAAAGGAAAGATCGAGCGGCGCTACGACGCCGACATCGTGGTGATGAACGAGCGCTTCGAAGTGGAGCGCGTGTGGGGGAGGGGCCGTGCAGTGGGAAACATTTGAGCCGCGCGATGCGCTCTCCGAGCACGCCGCCGGAATCCTGCTCGACGCCATCCGCGAGAACCCGCGCGTCGTCCTCGGATTACCAACCGGCCGCACGCCGATCGGCATGTACGAACGCGTCGTCCGCGAATGCACCCGCGAATATCACTGCTTCACGGACGTGACGACGTTCAATCTCGACGAGTACGTCGGCGTGCCGCGCGAACATCCGGGGAGCTACCGGACGTACATGAAGCAGCACCTCTTCGATCACGTCGATCTCGATCCCACCAACGCGCATCTGCCGAATGGCATGGCCGAGGATTGCGATGCGGAGTGCGCGCGCTACGAACGCGAGATCCGCGACGCCGGCGGACTCCAGCTGACGTTTCTCGGACTGGGACGCAACGGCCACATCGGCTTCAACGAGCCCGGCACACCGTTCGACGCACGAACGCGCGTCGTTGCGCTGACGGAGTCGACGCGCAAGGCGAACGCCGAGTTCTTTCACAACGGCGACGTCCCGACGCACGCGATCACGATGGGCATCGGAACGATTCTCGAATCACGCAGGATCGTTCTGCTCGTCGCAGGGCATGAGAAGGAAGCGGCGCTGGAACGGTTGCGCGGCGGGATTGTCGGGGAGGATTTTCCGGCGTCGGCGTTGTGGACGCATCCGAACGTGCGGGTGTTGGCGGCGGTTTGAAGGCGTTGCTGGTTACTGGTTGCTGGTTCAAGGTGCCTCAGGGCGAACCGCACCGCTCCCTCGCTACGCGACCCTGAACCAGCAACCAGCAACAGCGCCGCAGGCGCAAGCACCGCCGCCTCCGGCGGCGCGGGCGCGCACCTTGCTCCTGCCGGCCCCATGCGCCGCCGATATCGCATCCTGATCGCGATCGCGGTCCTCTTCGTCCTCATCGCGAGCTATCGCGTGCTCGGCGTCTATCAATTCCGATCGGGCGAGTGCTCAGCGCTGCCGGCGCGGCAGTTCGCGCCGACCTATCCGTCGCGCCTGACCGTCATGACCTTCAACATCGAAGGCCATGCTTCGCTCCTCAGCAATGGGCACATCGAAGAGATCGCGGCGGTGATCCGCAAGTACGCGCCGGACATCGTCGGCATCAACGAAGCACATCGCTGGACGTGGCAGGCGCGCTTCCACGATCACATCGAACAGTTGCGGCTGCTCACCGGGATGAACATCGTCTTCGGCCGCAGCTACACGTTCATGCGAGGCGATTTCGGCAACGCGATTCTCACGAAAGGCGACATCCTGTCGAGCGACGTTCGCGAGTTGCCGGGCACCGGCGAGCCGCGATCGCTGCTCGAAAGCGTCATCCGTATCAACGGCGGCACGGTGCAGCTCTACGTGACGCACACGACCGCGTGGGGCAGCGTCAATCGCGAACCGCGGCGCGACCAGCTCAACTGCATCCTCGCGCACGTCCGCAGCAGCACGCACCCATTCATCCTCCTCGGCGATCTCAACGCGCCGCCCGACGCGCCGGAGATGGCGGAGTTCCTGGCGCGCGACGGCATGCGCATCGCCGGCGAGCCGAAAGCGCCGACCCATCGCGTCCTCGAACAGCGCCTCGATTACATCCTCACCGACCCCGGATGGGTCGTGCGCAGCGCGCGCGTCCTCGACGACGGGCCGTCCGACCACCGCCCCGTGCTCGCAGAACTGGTCCACCCATGAAAATGAAAACACAGCACGACGAAGAAGACCGTTTCGGAATGTGGTCCTCACGCGGCACGACCTACGTGCGCATGCCACTCGTCGCCTTCATCGGCGGCCTGATCGCGCTTCTGTTCCTGATCATCATGATCTGGTCGATGACGCGCGAGCCCAACACACGCCTCCACGTCCGCGACCTCGGCGAGCTGCAAACGCTCATGCCGTCGCTGGTCGGCCTCACGCAATCGAGCCTCGAGCAAGGCAACCTCGTACACATCCTGCAGAACGGCGACGGCTTCTTCCCGCCGCTCTTCCGCGAGATCGAGGCGGCGAAGGAAAGCATCCACCTCGAGAGCTACATCTGGTACGAAAGCACGCTGACGACGCAGCTCTCGCACCTCCTCGCGAAGAAAGCCTCGCAAGGCGTCGAAGTCCGAATCCTCGTCGACGCCTCGGGCGGCAAGGACCTCAAAGGCGATCAGCTGAAACTGCTCGAAGACGCGGGTGCGCACGTCGCGCATTTCCATCCGATCCGCATCAGCAACCTCGGCCGCATCAACAATCGCGATCATCGCAAGCTCGTCATCCTCGACGGCCGCGTCGCGTACACCGGCGGCTACGGCTTCGCCGATGAATGGACCGGCAACGGACAGGACAAGAAGCACTATCGCGACACGGGACTGCGTCTCGAAGGTCCCGTCGTGCATCGACTGCAGGCCGCGTTCTCCGAGAACTGGATCGAAGAAACGGGTGAGATTCCCGCGGACGGCAAGTTCTTCCCGCACATCCAGCCTGTCGGTACGACGCCCGCGCACGTCGCGTACACATCGCCGACCGGCAGCATCTCGTCCGTGCAGATCCTCTACTACCTCGCGATCAAGGCGGCGAAGCACGAGATCATCATCCAGAATCCGTATC
Organism: Thermoanaerobaculia bacterium; assembly: GCA_036009605.1. Taxonomy (GTDB): domain Bacteria; phylum Acidobacteriota; class Thermoanaerobaculia; order Gp7-AA8; family Gp7-AA8; genus QHVT01. The sequence goes on from DASYLL010000271.1 coordinate 8,952, forward strand.
TCCTCCCCGACCGCGCCGCGATCGACGCGCTCGAAGAAGCGGTCGACCGCGGCGTCGATGTGAAGATCATGGTGCCGTCCGACGACGCCACGGACAACCCCATCGTGCAGCATGCCAGTCACCATCACTTCGGGACGCTGTTGAAACGTGGCGTGAAAATCTGGGAGTACGAGAAGACGCTCCTGCACCAGAAAGTGATCATCATCGACGGCCTCTGGTCCAGCGTCGGCTCGACGAATTTCGACGACCGTTCGTTCCAGCTCAACGACGAAATCAACGTCGGCCTGCTCGACGCGCAACTCGCCGCCCAACTCCGCGCCGCCTTCCACGCCGACCTCCGCCACGCGAGACAGAGGTCGTTCGACGAATGGCAGGACCGCTCGCTCTGGCACAAGACGGTGGACGGAGTGGCATACTTGGGCCGCTCGCAGTTGTGAAATGGCAACGCTCCCAGCCGAAGGTCGCTGGTCGCTCCGGCTGCTGTCGGATGACGACTTCAAAGGCGCGCTCGAGTTTCTTCAGCGCGATCCTCTGATCAACGTCTATCTGATCTCGCGGCTGATCGAGGAGCGCACGCTCGCGGCAACACAGATCGCCGTCGTGCGTTACAACGGCGCGATCGTGCTCGTCGCATCACTGGCGACGAACATCGTGCTCGCGGGCGATCCGTCGATCTCGAACGACATCACCGATTGCGCGGTCGCGTTGATCGCCGAGCGCATTCTCACGCGCATGCTTCCGGTGCGGGCGATCATTTCTCCGGCGACGCTCGTCGAGTCATTGTGGAATCTGATTCGATTGCGCATCGATCCGCCGACGGTGGTGAGGATGAATCAACCGATCTACGCAATCCGCAAACGCGTCGACTATCCCGACCTCGACACCGCGCGCTATTCGACCCTGCGCGATCTCGAACAACTCGTGCCTGCCTGCGCGGCCATGCACCGTGAAGAGGTAGGGATCGATCCGATGGACCGTGATGCATTCGGCTATCGCGAACGCATCCGCGAGCTCGTCGAAAAGAAACGTTCCGTCATTCGCACAATGGACGGCCTGATCGCGTCCAAGTGCGAATATTCAGCGGTCACGCCCGATACAGTGCAATTGATGGGCGTCTGGACCGACCCCCGTTATCGCCGCCGCGGACTGTCCCAAGACCTCATACGCGAGGTCTGTGGACATCTTTTCCATAAAGGGAAAACGGTTACATTGTTCGTCAATGACTTCAATCGTCCCGCAATTGCCCTTTATGAGTCGCTGGGATTTCAGCAGATCGGCATGAATCGCGCGCTGATCTGGTAGATGCGGGCGCGGGCATTGCACAAAACGCTGCCGCCGGAGGTAGAAATGGCGGAAATTGGCGTAGTGAAATGGTTCAACAACGACAAAGGCTATGGCTTCATCAAACGCAGCACCGGTGAAGACGTCTTCTGTCACCACTCATCGATTCAGGCATCCGGGTATCGGACGCTGAACGAAGGAGAGCAAGTCGAGTTCGACGTCAAACAAGGCCCCAAGGGATTGCAGGCCGAGAACGTACACCGCGTCGATGGCGGACAGGGCCATGACGAACAAACGGGCTGAACGGCACAACCGATTATTGGTCGGTTTTTTCGCGAGGCTGAATGCGTGCGGCGAAGAATGCGCCGAGGGCGCCGCCTAACGCGACGGCGGGAAGGGCGGCGCCGTAGCCTTTCAGTGCGAGCAGGAGGGCGGCAAGGCCGCCGGCGGCGAGAAAGAGGGCACGAAGCGCGTAATCGCGGGAGTCGAGTTTCATGATCTGGACGGCGGATTGGACGACCGCCGTCGCAGATTGTAGCAAAGCTGCCGTTACATCCGCTCCGGCACCGGGATCCCGAGGAGCGCGAGCGCGCGAACCATGGTCAGGCGGAACACTTCCGCACAGACCGCACGACGCTGCCGCTCGGCCGGATCCTTCTCATTCATGATCGGGTACTTGTGGTAGAAACTGTTGAACCGCTGCGCCATGTCGAGCAGGTACTGCGTCACGACTGAAAGCTCGAGCGAGTCGACGGCGCGACGGATCGCATTCGGCAGCTCCGCGCTCAGCTTCACCAGCTCCCACATCTCGTCCGTCAGACCCTGATTGAGCGTCAGATCGTCGACGAGCGTCTCGCTGATCCGCGGATCGACTCCACGCTCTTTCATCTTGCGGAAGATGTTCTGCACGCGGACCGTCGAGTACTGCAGGTACGGACCCGAATCACCTTCGAAGCGCAGCGCTTCGTCGATGTCGAACGCGATCACTTTGTTGCGGCCGAAGCGCAGCATGAAGTAACGCAGCGCGGCGACGGCGACCTGTCGTCCAATCAGCGCAGCATCCTCCTCACTCACCTCCTCGGCATTCGACTTCACCGCCTCGGTCGCCTTGCGCTCCAGCTCATTGAGCATGTCGTCGGCTTTGACGCCAAACCCTTTGCGCCCCGACATTTCCACGTAGGCGCGCTTCGAGTCTTCCTCCGAGACTTCCATCCCGAGAGCCTTCGCGGTGGTCGGCGTGAGCGCGACCATCTCGTACGCAAAGTGAATCGAAGACTCGGCGCCTTTCGCACCCGCGACCTGCCGCACGCCCTCTTTCACGACCTTCTGCAGATACGCCTGGCGCGAGTCGATGACGTTCACGACGCGCGTTGCGCCGCCGAACTTCGGCGCGGACGGATCGCCGTCGTTGCCATGCGTCGTCTCCCAGACGATGTGCTGGTCGGGATACGTGCGGAACTTGCGATAGTCGAACGTGCGGTCGAGCATCCCGAGCTTCCACAGCTGATACGCGATGTCCTTGCCGGTGTACGTGACCGTGCCGTTCGAGCGCACGAGAATTTTGTCGGGCTCGGCCATGCCGGCGAACTGCTCCGACTCGTCGAGTTTCATGACCCAGCAGTTCTTGTGCTTCCCCTCCGTCTCGTAGATCAGTGCGCCCGACTGCTTGAGCAGCTCGAACGCGCGATCCCAGAAATGGAGGTGGATGATGTCGCTCTCTTTCGGCAGGAGGTCGTACTCGATGTCGAGCCGCAGCATTGTGTCGAGGTGGCGATGCACGATCGCGCGCGCGATGAGCGCCGCGAGCTTGTACGTGTCGCTCCCCTCTTCCTCGATCTCATGCAGTGTCTCGCGCCGCCACTCCAGCGCCTCGGGATGATCGGCGTAGTACTGCGCCATCTTCGAATAGACATCCCAGCAGATGTAGTCGAAGCGCTCCGACGTCTCGATCAGTTGCTTCACGTCGTCGAAGGTCCTGTTCTCGAGATGCTGAAACGCGACGACGACGTCCGCGACCTGCACGCCGGTGTCGTCGATGTAGTTCTGCGTTTCCACGTGATCGCCGAGCCATTTCGAGCAGCGCACGTACGTGTCGCCGAGGACGGCGTTGCGCATGTGACCGATGTGGGCGGCTTTGTTGGGATTGATGTTCGTGTGCTCGACGATGACACGCTCGCCGGATGGCGGAGGCGGCATCATCACATTGCGGAAATGCTCCGCCGTGAACGCGCCGCGATCGAAGCGGAAATTCAGATAGCCCGCGCCTTCGACCGTCACCGTCGCGACGAGCGCCGGCAAATGCATCCCGTTCGCGAGCTGTTCCGCGAGCTCGCGCGGCTTGCGCTTCAGCGCTTTCGCGAGCTCGAGTGCGATCGGCGTTGCCAGATCGCCCATGTTGAGTTTCGGCGGCGTCTGCAGCACGACGCGGTCGACGGGATGGCCGAACAGCGCGAGCGTGCGGCTCTTCAGAGTTTCGGTGAGCTGCTCGATGATGCTCTCGAGAATCATGTTTGGTTCCAGACTTTCAGAATCCAGTGATCGGTGCGCCAGAGGAAGATGTTCATCGCGGCGTTGTCCTGCGCGAAATGCCGCGCGGTCGTCGTCGGGACGTCGAGCAGCGCGGTGGCCGCGATGCGTATCGCGGTGCCGTGCGTCACGACAATCGGACGCTCGCTGTTGATCGTTGCAAATGCGCGCTCGAGCCGTCGTCGGACATCGGCGTGCGATTCACCGGAAGGACACGTCGCCTCTTCATCGGCGATCCAGCGTTGATAGAGCGGCTCGTCCTCGCGGCGGACGTCGAGAAAGGAACGCCCTTCCCATCCGCCGTAATTCATCTCGCGCAGATCGGGGAGCTGCGTGATCGGCAAACCGGTTGCGGATGCGATTGCTTCTGCCGTCGCGAGTGCGCGGCCTAATGGTGACGAGTAAAGCGCGGTCGGGTTGAGCGTGGCGAGACGCTCCGCGAGACGCTGCACTTGCGTTTTGCCGACGTCGGAGAGCGCGCTGTCGTTCCAGCCCTGCGCGATGCCGGCGACGTTGTCGACGGTTTGGCCGTGGCGGACGAGGATGAGTTGGCGGCTCATGTGAGTAGCTTCCGTGCTGTCATCCCGAGCGTGAGCGAGGGACCTGGGCGGGAGGGGCATGCATCGCGCGATTCCCCGCCCAGGTCCCTCGCTCCGCTCGGGATGACATAAGCGTCGTTCATGACCCCACCAGCGAATCCGCCGTCATCTCCGCGGGCTTCCCGATCCCAAGGATCGCGAGAATCGTCGGTGCGACATTCGAGAGCACGCCACCGTTGCGCAACGCACCAAAGCGCCTGCGCGGATCGAACAGGATCAGCGGCACGGGGTTCGTCGTGTGCGCGGTGTGCGCCTGACCGGTCTTCTCATCGAACATCAACTCCGCGTTGCCATGATCCGCGGTGATCAACGCCACGCCGTCGACGCGTTCTGTCGCCGCGAGAATGCGATCGACCGCGATGTCCGTGTCATGCACCGCCTCGATCGCGGCGTTCATGATGCCGGTGTGGCCGACCATGTCGGGATTAGCGATGTTCATGATGATGACGTCGTACTTTCTCGACTCGATCGCTTCGACGACTTTGTCGGTCAACTCGAACACCGACATCGCCGGCTTGAGGTCGTACGTCGCGACCTTCGGCGACGGCACGAGGATGCGATCCTCGCCTGCGAACTGCGTGTCGGAGCCGCCGTTGAAGAAGAACGTCACGTGCGCGTATTTCTCGGTCTCGGCGATGCGGAGCTGCGTGAGGCCCGCGCGCGACAGCACTTCGCCGAGGTTGTTGCGGATGGGGTCGGGCGGGAAGAGGACGGGCAGGTGGAACTGCTCGTGATAGCGATTCATCGTCACGAGCTGCGCGTTCGGACGCGTGCCGCGCGTGAAGCCGTCGAAGTCGGCGTCTTTGAACGCGGTGACGATCTGGCGCATGCGATCCGCGCGGAAGTTGAAGAAAAACAGCGCGTCGCCATCTTCCACACGCCCGCGATGCGCGCCGTCAGAGCTCAGGACCGAGATCGGCTCCATGAACTCATCCGTGACGCCCTGGTCGTAGAAGCGGCGCATCGTTTCGAGCGCGTCCTTCGTCTCCGTGCCGACGCCGAGGGTGAGGAGATCGTAGCCGCGCTGGACGCGTTCCCAGCGCCGGTCGCGGTCCATCGGGAAGTAGCGGCCGACGACCGTCGCGAGGTGTGCGTTCGGCTTGTCTTTGATGTGGGCGAGGAGACGACCGAGATACGTTTCAGCGGATTTCGGCGGCGTGTCGCGGCCGTCGAGGATCGCGTGGATGAACACATCCTTCGCGCCGAGCTCGATCGCCGCGTCGATCATCCCGTGCAGATGCTCCTGCAACGAATGCACGCCGCCATCGGAGAGCAAGCCCGTGAAGTGCACGCTGCGCGCGTTCTTCACGGCATCGACGAACGTTGGATTCTGCAGCAGCTCGCGATGGGCGATCGCTTTGGAGATGCGCACGATGTCCTGATCGACGACGCGTCCCGCTCCGATGTTGAGATGCCCCACCTCAGAGTTCCCCATCTGGCCCTCGGGCAAGCCGACCGCGAAGCCGGAAGCCTCGAGCGTCGTCCACGCGTGATCACGGTAGAGCTCGCGGAAGCGCGGCGTGTCTGCCGCGGCGATGGCGTTGTGCTCGCGCTCCGCGCGGCAGCCGAAGCCGTCGAGCACGATCAGGATGAGGAATGGGCGGCCGGCCATGGGCCGCCGAAGATATCACCGGCACGGCCGGCTGCGTTGGGTGCTTCGCCGGTGGAACGTACGGCTGCCAAGTGGGGGTGCAGTCTTCTCGTGAGCATGCGCGGCGAACCAGCCTGCTTGGCAGCCGTACGTGCCACTCGGCGGAGCAACCAGCGCGGCCGGCCGTGCCGGCTATGCGGGCTGGGCTGCCTTCTCGCGCTTGAACACCATGCCGATGTGATCGGTCGCACCGGTCTTGAAGTTGATGGAGGTGATGCTGACCAGCTCCCACCCTTCATCGCCGAGCCGGTTCAACTCCTCGGCACGACGCGGATCCATCGAATAATTCTCCGACCGGACGTTGATGATCTTGTATTCCCAGGTCTTCATGGTCCGTGGCTCCCCCTCCCGCTGCTGGCTTCGGAACGCGCGCAAGTGTAGCAAACTCAAGGACGAAGGGGCGGAATTGAAAATTGAGAATTGAAAATTGAAAAATCGGAAGCTCTACCTCGTGAAGAACACGTCCGATTTTTCAACTTTCAATTCTCAATTTTCAATTCGTCTCTCCAGACGACGCACTCCCCCGGAAAATCCGTGATCACCCCATCACACCCAACCTCCCGCAACCGCTCCCAATCGTGCTTCCGGTTCGCCGTCCACGGCATCACCCGAATCCCGCGGTCGTGACACGCGGCCACCATCTCCGCGTCGACGTACCGGTACTTCGGAAAGATCCACGTCGCGCCGATCCCCGCCGTATACGAAGCCACGTCCACGATGTAGCCGTAGACCGTGATGCCCAACGGAACGGTCGCGCTGCGACGACGCAACTCGGTAACGACCGTGTGATCGAACGATGCGATGACGATGTTCGGCCACGCGCTCACCTGTTCGAGCAGCGTTTCCTCCCATCGAGGGCGCTTCACTTCGAGCACCATCATCGCGCGATCGGCGAAGCGGGAGAGATCGGAGAGACGCTCGATCACGGTGCCGCGCTCGACGCATTGCGTGAACGTCAGTGACTCGATCTCGTCCTCGCTCAACTCGTCATCGTGGAAGAGAACGGTGCTGCGATCGGAGAGCAGTCGGAGGTCGGTCTCGAAGCCGTCGGCGCCGGCGCGCAGCGTTTCTTCGAACGATGCGATCGTGTTCTCCGGAAAGCGCTTCGGGCTGCCGCGATGCCCCAATACGAGGAAGCGATCCATCCCGGTATCTTCTTGTCCCCTCTGCACCGCCGTGGTAGCTTGCTCGCAATCCACGCGGAGCCAAAACAATGCCGAAAAAAATCCTTCTTGCGGATGACAGTATCACCATTCAGAAGGTCGTCGAGCTCACGTTCTCCGACGGCGATTACGAGGTGACTGCTGTCAACAACGGCGCCAAAGCCGTGCAGAAACTCTCGGAAATGCGGCCGGACATCATCCTCTCCGACATCATCATGCCGGAGAAGAACGGATACGAAGTCTGCGAGTACGTGAAGTCGCATCCGGAGTTCCGCACGATTCCCGTCGTGCTGCTGACCGGCACGTTCGAGCCGTTCGATCCGGACCGCGCGGAGAAGGCCGGTTGCGATGCCGTCGTGACCAAGCCGTTCGAGTCGCAGAGCCTCATTCACAAAGTGGAAGAGTTGATCGCGCAGTCGCAGGCGGGCAACAGTCCGGCTGCTGCGCCGGTTGCGTCAGTTGCCGAAGCGGCTTCGCCGTGGATGGATGAGACGGCCGTGACGGCAGCGCCGACACCGTTCACGCACGACGCCGACATCTTCAGCGCCGCCGCTCCGCAGGCGACGACCGAGATGCCGTTCGAGATTCCTTCGACGCCTGCTGAGTCGTCGTCTTCGCCATTCGGGGACGAGCCTGCAGCGGATTCGTTTGGCGGGGAGACGCGTGCGTTTCCGCGCATGACCTTCGACGAGATGCAGCAGCTGGTGTCGCCTCCCGAGTCGACGCCGGAACCGACGCCTGTTCCGGAACCTTCGCCGTGGGATGAGCCGGCGCAGTTCTCCGGCGAGACGCGTGCGTTCGAGAAGATGTCGTTCGATGACTTCGCCTCTGCCGCGCCGATCGCGCCGGTCGCAGTGCCGGAGCCGGAGTCCGAGTCGCCGTTCGGTGCGCCGCCTCCTCCGGAAGAGTTCAGCAGCGAGACTCGCGCGTTCACACGCATGAGCATCGAAGAGATGCAGCAGCTCGCGGCGAGCCAGTCGCTGCCGGCCGAGGAGGCGGCGCCGGAGCCGAGCGCGTGGGATGAGCAGCCGCCGGCATTCGGTGGCGGCGAAACGCGCGCGTTCCCGAAGATGAACTTCGACGATTATCAGCAGGAACCTGCTGCTCCCGAAGTGCCGATCGAGACGACGGTCGAATCGTCGTGGGAGCCGCAGGCGTTTTCGTCAGCGCCCGAGCCTGAGTCGCCATTCGGTGAAGATGCCGCGACACCGCCCGCGTTCGGTGGCGAGACGCGCGCGTTCCCGAAGATGAACTTCGACGACTTCCGGCAGATCAACACGGCGCCGGAACCGGAGCCCGAGCCGGAGCCGCAGACCGAGTCGCCGTTCAGCAGCGCGGAACCGGAGCCGGAGCCCGAACCTCTGTGGGCGCCGACGCCGGTACCTGCGATCGAAACCTACGTTGAAAGCTATGCGACCGCTGCTGTCGCGCCCTTCGTTCCACACGAAGAAGAAGAGCCCGCGGCGCCGGAAGCTCCGACCGGCTACAGCGATCAGCCGCTGAGCGAAGACATGCCGTTCGCCGCGGAACCGGAGCCTGAGCCGGAACCCGAGCCAGTTGCAGCGGAGCCGTCGTGGGCGCCGCTCACCGCCGTCGCGCCCGAGCCGGAACCTGAGCCCGAGCCCGCGCAGCCGGAAGTCGAAGAGCCCGCGGCCGCAGCGCCGCCCGACCTCGCGCCGGAAGCGCCGGCACTCCCGATCGCCGCACGTTCGGAAGGAACCGCGGATCTCACGCCTGCCGATCTCACGGATGAGCAGATCGATCGCATCGCCCGTCGCGTCGTCGAGCTGATGTCCGAACAGGTCGTCCGCAACATCGCCTGGGAAGTGATCCCCGACCTCGCCGAGATGGTGGTGAAGGAGCGCATCCGGCAACTCGAAGCCGAAGCGTGAAGATCTACACCCGCACCGGCGATCACGGCCAGACTTCCCTCTTCGGAGGAGCGCGCGTCGCGAAGAACGACGCGCGCATCGAAGCCTATGGAACCGTCGACGAACTGAGCTCGCACCTCGGCATCGCCCGCACGACTCCGATCCCCGCGGACGTCGACACGATCCTGCATCAGGTGCAGATCGATCTCTTCGAAGTCGGCGCACACCTCGCGTCGCCCGGCACCAGCCGCTTTCCCGGCGTCGACGTAGCACGCATCGAAGAGCTCGAACAGGCCATCGATGCAATGGAGCGCGAGCTCGCGCCACTGACGACGTTCATTCTGCCGGGCGGTTCGTCGAGTGCCGCGCATCTGCACGTCGCACGGACGGTGTGTCGTCGCGCAGAGCGGCTCGTGGTCGCGCTCGAGGACGAGTCGCCAGCTACGATCTCCACGATCACGTATCTGAATCGATTGTCCGATTACCTCTTCGTCGCGGCGCGCTTTGCAAACAAGCGCGCGGATGTCGAGGACGTGCCGTGGAAACGCTAAGCTGACTCCGTCAGCGTTGTCGGTTCTCGGTTGTCGGTTTTCTGTGGGTCTGTGTCGAAGCGCGAAAATGCGCAGACAACCGAACACTGACTACCGACAACAACCAACGAAGTTGGTCGGGGCAAGAGGACTTGAACCTCCGACCTCACGGTCCCGAACCGTGCGCTCTACCAGGCTGAGCTATGCCCCGATTTGATTCCGCCGCGAAGGTCTCGCAGCAAGAGGCGCGGATAATAGTGATTTCGATCCGAGCGGTCAAACTAACGGCACACCCCGGTGGTTCATTCCTCGCTGCACGAAGTTGTGAACGAGGAATCGCAACCTGCGCCGGGTCCGTTGCGAACTGTGAAGGAGTCTCTCCATGAAACGTTTCCTCACCATCCTGATCCTTGTGGCGCTTTCCCTCCCCACGTTCGCTCAGGAAGCAACGCCGGCTCTCCAGGAAGAGATCGATGTCAACGCCGTCCTCCTCGATGTCATCGTCACCGACCGCAAAGGCAATCACATCCTCGGCCTCGGCGCAGACGACTTCGTCATCAAGGAAAACGGCGTCGCCCAGACCATCGACTCGGTCGATTACTTCACCAACCGCCGCCTCCTCGATCAGCGCGAGGAGCAGGCGCCCTTCAAAGTCGAGCGCGTCCGTGAAGACCGCTACTTCGTCATCTTCTTCGACAAGCCCAGCGATCCGCCACTGTTCGATCAGCTCACACAGGCGCGTCAGGCAGCGAAGAACTTCGTCGACAAAGAGATGAAGGAAACGGACCTCGTCGCGATCGTCGGCCACGACGTCCGCCTCAAGGTCTACAGCGATTTCTCGAACGACAAGAAGCATCTCGCCCTCGCGCTGAACGAAGCGACGAAGTTCGGCCTCGGCCTCAAGTCCGCGCCGACAGGCGATGGCCCGTCGATCCTGCGCAACGTCGACATCGACAAGATGATCGACGACACCGGCACGGTCTATCAGGCGCTCGACTTTCTCGCCGACGGCCTCCGCCCGATCAAAGCGCGCAAGAACCTCGTGCTCTTCTCGCCCGGCATCGCCGACCGCGAGGAACCGGCATTCGCCGGCGGCCTGCTGATGCACCGCAGCCGCTATCTCGATCCCGCGCTGGAGTCGCTGAACGCTGCGAACGTCTCCGTCTATGGCGTCCAGCTGCAGCGCAACGCCGATTCGACGCCGCTCTTCCATCAGAGACTCGAAGAGCTTTCAGACTCGACGGGCGGCCGCTACTTCCGCATCAACGTGAACTTCAACCCCGCGCTCGAGCAGATCGAGAACACGAACAACGGCTACTACCTCGTCACCTATCGCGCGCCGCACGCGAAAGGCCGCACCGGCTTCCAGAAAGTCGACGTCGAGGTGAAGAACCCCGAGTTCAAAGTGGTCGCGCGCTCCGGCTATCAGTTCGGTTCCTGAGCACGCAGGGTGACGCGCTCGCCCGGCACCAGCTGGGCGAGCTTCCACCGCTCCGACGTGATCACGGTCATCGGCTGCAGATAGCCGCCGGTGACCGGATGATCCGGCCCCATCGCCACGAGCGATCCATCCGGATGCAGTTGCACCGTCCCGCATTGCATCCCGATCGAGCGCATGTCGGCCGGGATGTCGACATCGATCTCACGCAATGGCCGCAGTCGAATGCCAACCCGATTGAGTTGCGGCGTGACCTCGCATTCGATTTCGGAGATGCCAATGTCGTGCGGACCCCGCATCACCTTGATGACGTCGTCTCTGACTCGCTGCGCAGGTGTCGTGCTTTGCTCGTTCTCACCGACTGCAAGATACGCCCGCAAGCCGCCGGTGATTCTGCCGAACGCGCGTTCTTCGCCTGCGCGTATGCGCTCGACACGCAACGCGAGATCGGGCGTACACCACGCGATCGTCGCATCGCGCTGAAAGCGAAGACGCGGACCCGTCATCGCGGATTCGAACAACGCAACCTCGCCATCGACCGCACTCATTGCACGCGCAGCGGCGATGTCATCGAACGGTCCACCAGGCGAGAGCCCACGCTCCACGCGTGACCAATCGACAGACGTGATCAACGTCGTCAACGGCGATTGAATCAACTCAACAGTTTGGAGTGCGGCAGCCTCAGCTGCCGCTTTCACAGCGGCGGCCGCAGCCGACGCAACCGGCTCAATCACAATGACATCCCCCGCCACCAACCCATTCTCCAAATCCACATTCGTGCGCCCCAACACCCTCCACCCACCCGGCGTGTCGATCGGATAGAACCCGGCCACGTTCCCCGCGATCGCAAACGCGCCTTTCGCAACCGGCCGCGAGGTCACGCGACGCGGCATCGACCACTCCTCCGGCCATCCTTCGAGATACGCGAACCCGCCGCGAAATCCGAGGTATCGCGCGGTCAAACGCAGCGTCGCGACGCGCGCGAGAAACGCATCGCGCGAAACCCGCTCGAGCAATTCCGGCAAATCCTCGCCATCGAACACGACCGGCACGCGCAACTCGCGCGGCTCCCGCGAAGAGGCGACCGACAACAAAGAGCGCGCCCCGCGAATCACATACAACGACGAATGCCCCGGGATGCACGCCAGCACTCCGTCCTCCGCGCGAACGCGCGATGCCGCCGCGTGCAACTCCGCCGCACTCACGTCTCCGAGCTCGATCAACTCGGCGTTGTCGCCGGCAGGTACACGTCGCATCGCATGGTGATACCGTCCGCAGCCATGAATCGCAAGCACGAAGAACTGCTGAACGAGATCGCGCAAGGCGCGATGATCGACCAGGGACTGCTGCCCGACTTCGACGCAGAGGTCCGCAAGCAGCTCGCCGGCATCGACGCGCCCGCGACCGGCGACGCTCCGCACATCCGCGACCTGCGCCACATCAGCTGGTGCTCGATCGATAACGACGACTCGCGCGACCTCGATCAGCTCACGTGGGGCGAGGACGCGGGCAACGGCAGCACGCGCATCTTCATCGCCGTCGCGGACGTCGACGCGCTCGTGAAGAAAGACACCCCCATCGACCAGCGCGCCCGCCACAACACCACTTCGGTCTACACCGCCGCACGCGTCTTCCCGATGCTGCCCGAGAAGCTCTCTACCGATCTCACGTCGCTCAATGAAGGCGAGGATCGTGTCGCGCTCGTGATCGAGTTGACGGTATACGACGACGGCACGTCGGAAGACGGCGGCGTCTATCTCACGCTCGTACACAACAAGGCCAAGCTCGCGTACGACCGCGTCGCCGCGTGGCTCGACGGCGAAGAAGACGAGCCCGAGAAAGTGCGCGACATCGAAGGGCTTGCCCAATCGCTGCGCCTGCAGGACAAGACCGCCGATCGCATGCGCGACCTGCGGCACGAGCACGGCGCACTCGATCTCGAAACGATCGAAGCACGTCCCGTGATCCGCGACGGCCAGGTCGTCGATCTCCAGCAGTCAAAACGCAACAACGCGCGACTGCTCATCGAAGACTTCATGATCGCGGCGAATGGCGCCACCGCACGCTTCCTCGCGAAGAATGGATTCCCGAGCATCCGCCGCGTCGTGCGATCGCCGGAACGTTGGGATCGCATCGAGCGCATCGCCGAAGAAGTCGGCGAGCGTTTGCCGCCCGAGCCGGATGCACGCGCGCTCGAAGAGTTCCTGCGCCGCCGCCGGAAAGCCGATCCGCTGCGTTTCCCCGATCTCTCACTCGCGATCGTAAAGGCGATGGGCGCTGGCGAGTACGTCGCGGAAGAGGCGAGCGACAAACCGATCGGACACTTCGGACTGGCCGTGAAGGACTACACGCACTCGACCGCACCGAACCGCCGCTATCCGGATCTCATCACGCACCGCCTCGTGAAGGCGGCGCTCGCGGGCAAACCGCAGCCGTACGACATCGACGCGCTCGCGGAGCTCGCCGAGCATTGCACCGCGCAGGAAGACGCCGCGAACAAAGTCGAGCGCCTCGTGCGCAAAGCCGCGGCAGCGTACATGCTGCGCACTCGCGTCGGTGAGCGCTTCGACGGCATCGTCACCGGTGCATCGTCGAAGGGAACGTGGGTGCGCATCTTCCATCCGCCTACCGAGGGGAAGGTGGTGCGCGGCTGGGACGGACTGGATATCGGGGATCGGGTCAAGGTGAAGCTGCAGGGCGTTGATGTGGAGCGCGGCTTTATCGACTTCGTACGCGCTTAGTTTTCGTACGCGCTTAGTTTGTAGTGCGGTAGCCGCAGCTACCGCTTTTGTATGCCACAGCGCGGACTCGAACATACAAAAGCGGCAGCTGCGGCTGCCGCACTCCAAACGTTCATCGCGGGATTCGAATGTTGTCGATGAGGCGCGTGCGTGCGATCCGCACGGCTCCCGCGATCAACACCTCGCGCTTGAAATCCACCGGCGCTTCGAACGTCAACGGGTCGACGACCGCGAGATAGTCGACCTCCGCGCCGCCGGCTTCTTCAACGACGCGTCGCATCAGTTTCTCGATGTCCGGCACGCTGTGAATCCCGTGCGTGATCGCGTTCTCGCCCGCGCGCAGCGCGCGATGCAGCACCGGCGCTTTCGCGCGCTCGTCCGGTGAGAGATACGCGTTACGCGATGACATCGCCAGACCATCATGCTCGCGCAGCGTCTCGCCGAACACGAGTCGCACCGGCAGATCGAGATCGCTCACCATTCGCTCGATCACCGCGCACTGCTGCGCGTCCTTGCGTCCGAACGCGGCAACGTCCGACTGCACGATGTTGAAGAGCTTCGCGACGACTGTGGCCACGCCGTCGAAATGTCCCGGCCTGCGTTCGCCCTCGAGCAGCTTCGAAACGCCGCCGACCGAGATCATCGTCGTCGCGCCCGACGGATACATCACCTCGACCGGCGGCAGAAACAGCAGATCGACGCCTGCGCCTTCGAGCATCGCCGCGTCGCGCGCCTCATCGCGGGGATAGCGCGCGAAGTCTTCGTTCGGACCGAACTGTTTCGGATTCACGAAGATCGACACCGCGATGTACGTCGCACCCGCATCGCGAGCGACTTCAACGAGGGAGAGATGTCCCTCGTGCAGAAACCCCATCGTCGGCACAAACCCGATCACAGCGCCGTGTACGCGCGCCTGATGGATCGCGTTACGAGTTTCCGCAAGCGTTCGCGCGATCTGCATGGCTATCGCGGCATTTCCACGACGACACCGCCATCCTCGCGCGACGCGTACAGCCGCTTCAGCTCCTCGTCGCTCGACATGTGGAAGGACTCTTTCTCCTCATCCGGAAACGTTCCCGCGCGCACGTCGGCGAGGAACGATTCGAGCGCCGACTGCATGTCCTGCGCGATGTGCGCGTACTGGCGCACGAACTTCGGCTTGTGGCCGTCGTAGATGCCGAGGACGTCGTGGAAGACGAGAACCTGACCGTCGCAGGAGGGGCCGGCACCGATGCCGATCGTCGGGATCGTGATCTGCTCGGTGATGATCGCGGCAAGCTCGGTCGGCACGCCTTCGAGCACGATGGAAAAACAGCCGATGCGCTCGAGCGCGACCGCTTCGTCGATGAGACGTCGCGCATCCTCGGCACTCTTGCCTTGCAGCTTGAAGCCGCCCATCGCATTCACCGACTGCGGCGTGAGCCCGATGTGCCCCATCACCGGCACCTCGGCGTCGAGAATCGCCTCGATCGTTTTCAGGCGACTCGTCTTCGCGCCTTCGACTTTCACCGCGTGTGCGCCGGCCTGCAGGAAACGTCCGGCGTTGCGCACCGACTCTTCGATCGACACGTGATACGAGAGGTACGGCATGTCGCCGACGATGAGCGCGGACGTCGTACCGCGCACGACCGCGCGCGTGTGATGGAGCATGTCCTCGACAGTCACGCTGAGCGTGTCCGGATAGCCGAGGACCACCATGGCCAGCGAGTCGCCGACCAGGATGATGTCGGCGCCGGCGGCATCCGCCACCTTCGCGCTGGGGTAGTCATAGGCGGTGAGCATCCCGATGCGCG
>DASYLL010000272.1:0-13211 GCA_036009605.1 Thermoanaerobaculia bacterium
GCGCAGGCCGATCTCGTCGACCAGCCGACCGACATCCTCTATCTCAACGACAACCGCCATCTCTCGCAGCAGATCGTGGCGCTCTCCTTCGAGGCGGCGAAAGCGGAAGCGCAGCTGGTCTCCGGCACGGCGCTGGCGACGCCGGCAGCCGGCACGAATCGCATGCAACGGATGACGCGCCGCGCAGCAGATGCCGCGGGGTTGTTGCGCCGCGAGGAGGCACGGCTCGCCGATCTGCGACGCCAACTCGCGTCGTCCACGCCGGCCGATCGAGCGCGACTGGAAGCGGCGGTTGCCGAGGGGGAGAGCAGGGTGGCGATGGCGACGTCGCGCAATGAGGCGGTCAGCGGCATTGTGGGTTTTGCCAATGATGCCTCCGGAAATGAGAGCAACGACGTGCTCTCGCAGATCAACGCGCTCGAGCAAACCATCTCTGCGGCAGCTGCGGCGCCGATTCCACCCGCGGCACGGCGAGCAGCGTCGACAAGCGTGGTCGGCCTGATCGGAGATCTGCTGAGCTTGCATCAGAAGGACAACGCACTGCGATCCGCGATCGGCGCCGCGGATGCGCTCCAACGCGATGCTCGCGCGCTCTCGGCTCCCTTGAACTCGTTGCTCTCGCAGACGCGGCAGCGTTCGGATGTAATGATGAACGCGCCGGACACGGCCGATCCCGCGGAGCTCCTGCGACGTAAGGAGCAGATCGATGCATTGACCGCACGCTCGCGCACTCTCACGGCGGCCATGGTGCCGCTGGCGAAGCGGCGCATTCTGCTCAACACGTACAAAGCGAACGTCGGACGCTGGCGTTCTTCCGTCGTCGAGCAGTATCACGACAACCTCCGCCGTCTCCTCTACCGCGGCATCGTCCTCGGCATCCTCCTGCTCGTCGTCGTCGGCTTCGCCGTGCTCTGGCGCCGCGTGACGTTTCGCTATGTCGCCGACGTCAAACGCCGGCATCACTTTCTCCTCATCCGCCGCATTGTGCTGCTCGTTCTCGTGGTGGCAATCCTCACTGCGACGTTCGCGTCCGATTTCAGTTCATTGACAACATTCATCGGACTGGTCACTGCGGGCGTTGCGATCGCATTACAGGACGTTATTCTCTCGCTGGCCGGTTACTTCGTCATGATCGGCAAATACGGCATTCGCGCGGGTGATCGCGTGCGAATCGCGAGCGTGAACGGCGACGTCGTCGATGTCGGTCTGGTCTGGATTTATCTGATGGAGCTCGAAACGCGCGGCAGCGATCAATTACCGACCGGCCGCATCGTCGAATTCCCGAACTCCGTCGTCTTCGAGCGCAGTGCCGGCATCTTCAAGCAGCTCCCCGGCACCCACTTCTTATGGCACGAGGTCGCGATGACCGTACCGGCCAATACTGATTTTCGTGCACTACAAAGCCGGATGCTCGCCGCAGTCGAATCGGTGTTTGCCGAGTATCGCGACGACATCGAAAAACAGCACCGCGACATGGACCGCCTGCTTCGTATGAGCACGCAAGCGCCCGTTCCGCATAGTCGCCTGCGCATTGCGCCATCCGGCGTGGAGATTCGTATCCGATATCCGGTCGAGACGGATCACGCGGGGGATATTGATGATCAGGTGGCGGCTGCGATTACGGAGGCGACGCGGGAGGGGTGAGGGTATGAGGGGCAAACGAAGGAGACCTTCGCGGACTCCTCCGTTCGTCGAGTGGAATGATACGCAGGATGCAGTTCGGATGGGATCCGGCGAAGGGTACGCTGAAGTCGGCGAAACGATCGACGAGTTTGTCGACGACTTTCTGAGTGTATCTCGCGATCAGGTCGTGGCTTTTCTCCGTGAGCCTGGGCGAGTGTTACTTGCCCGAATCGCTGGCCCAACATAACTCGCGGCCCGCAGCGTGGCGAGAGCGCCGTGCTACCCTTCCTCCAGGTCCACACCCGAACTCGGAGGAAACGATTGAGCGAATCGCACGAAGCTCTCTTGCCACCGTTCTACATCACGCCGGAAGAGGAGATGCGGCTGCGGATTCGCGCCAATCAACTCGTTCCTTCGCCGGCGATCAGCACGGCCAGCTCCTTTGATGACTTTGTCCGTCAACTGATGATTCCGACCTCCGTGATGGAACTGGCGCGGAAGGCGTCGAGTATTCATTTCTCCGCGTGGGAGACCGAGGCGATTCGGGCAAGCCTCAGCGATGGTATTCTCAAGACAATTGTCGACGACAAGTATGCGAAGGATCGTTCGCATCCGGCGTATGTTCGTGTCGCTTGTACGGGAAAAGGTGACTATGACCATCTGTCGCCGGGCCATGAATCGCAGGCGCAGAGCGAAGAGCACCTGGGTGATTTCGGGTCGCCGGTGGTGCTCGAAATCTGGCCGGGCCAACACTACTCGCCGGTCCACTCGCATGGCAGGACGACGGGTATCATCTACTGTCTGACAGGGCAGATCGACGTAATGCTCTATGACTGGCTGGCGTGGGATGCCGAGAAGGTTGGTCTGTTGACCCTCACGCCGGGCCAGTGTGCGTGGTTGTCCGAATCGAGGTTCCCGGTCCACAAGGTGTTCTGCCCGATGTCGGAAGGCAACTTCGCGGCAACTTTTCACGTCTATCTCAACAGGGACGAACTGCCTTTGCTACGAGCGACGCCGAAGCCGGACACGCGGGATCAATTCGACTTTGTCGAAGAGACGCCGCCTCACGAGAAGAAAGCCTTTGCCACCTACTCGGACCTGTCGTGGGGCATCCTGCGACGGGAGATGTCGAGATTCGAGTCTCGCGAGCGTGCATAGCCGTGTCTGACAAGCCCCAGGTTACTGCCGTCATTACGACGTGCGCGCGTCCTCACTATGTCTACGAGGCGCTGGACTCGGTCTGTGCCGAGATGCACGAGAACATCGAATGTCTCGTCGTCGATGATGGCGGAACGTTCGAATTGCGCGATGTCGATTCGCGTGTCGACATTCGCGTAGTGCGAGGCGAAAAACTGGGCGTCGGTCACGCAAGGAATGTCGGTCTCGCTGCAGCACGCGGTGAGTTCGTCATTTTTCTCGATGACGACGACGTTGCTTTGCCGCACCGGATCGCGACGCTGCTGGATGCGGCAACGCGAGTGCATGCCGATCTTTGCTTCGGGATGACGCGGAGAGTCGTTACCGATTCAGGGATGGTGCTTCCGGATGTTCCCACTCGCCTGATGTCGTCCGGGCCGGTCGGGTTCCTCGATCTGCTCGCGTGCGCACCACACATTAATTCAGTGCTGGTGCGGACGGCGGTACTGCGCAGTGTCGGCGGCTTCGACATCGGCGCGGAGCATTTTGACGATTGGTCGGCCTGGCTCCGGATTGCCGATCAGAATGCAACGATGTGGTGTGTCGGTGAAGTCGTCGCAGAATGGCGCATTCATAGTGACGGCCTCACGGGGGATGTGAGCCGCAAGCGCGCGATGAAACATCGGCTGCTGACACTGTTCGACCGATTGCACTCTGAACTATCGCAGGAGCATGCTCCAGCCATTGACGCAGCGCGTTCGATGGTCGCAGCGAGTGAGCTCGTTACGTACGATCAGTACGCCGCTGCGATGGCGAGCTCGGCGTCGCACTGAAAAAATGGAATGATCGTTGCGATGGATCTCTCCGGCAGTCAAAGGAGACACAACCATGGCAAGCGGAAAAGAACATGAAGTCGAAGGCAGGATCGATCAGCTCAAGGGCGCGGTGAAAGAAGGCTTCGGCGCACTCACCGGCGACCGCAGCACGGAAATCAAAGGCAAGGCCGAACGTCTCGGCGGGAAGGTTCAGGAGTCGTACGGCAAGCTCAAGGACGATGTCGAGACCAACCGCATCGACCCCGACAAGAACACCACACCCTGATTTCTCTTCGACGGCCCCCAAAAAAGGGGGGCCGTCATACTCGAGGCAGCGTCAGCCGCTCATACGTACGGAAGAGACGCCACGAGATCCAGAACAGAATCGGCGCGAGCGCGACAGCTACGCGGATCCCCTCCGTACTCATGAGTAACGCCATGATCGTCACGAGCACAATGGCGAGCGGCACGATCGGTTCGGCGAAAAGCTCCACGAGCGCGGCGAGCATGCGGCGACCGGATGTTGCGTGAATCTGACGCATCACCGCGTCATTGAAGCCATCGCTCACTCTGGCCGGAACTTTGATCGCGAGCACGCGCTCCAATTCCTCTTCGGATTCATGAACGGTCATTGTTGTCTCTCCGCGCGCAGCCACGCTTCACGCAACGCTGCACGTGCGCGACTGAGATGCGTCTTCACCGTATTCTCCGGCATGCGCAGCGCGTCGGCAATTTCTTCGACCGAAGTTTCTTCCCAGTAATACAGCGTCACGACCGCGCGCTGCGCAGGCGTGAGCTGTTGCATCAACAGTTCCAGTCGCCGGATGAGAAGAACGTCGCGGCTCTCGTCCTGCGACTGCACGAACGCGGGATCCGCGGTGTCGTCTTCGCGCTCGCGTCGAGTCTTCAGTTCCGTGGCGCGGTCGAGTGCGCGACGCGCGACGATGCGATGGAGCCACGTACGGAACGTCGAATCGGCGCGGAACTTCCCGAGCGCATGCCACGCGCGCACGAACGCCTGTTGCACGACATCCTCCGCATCCTGCGGAGAGCGCGTGATGCGCAGTGCGATCGCAAATGCATGATCGCGATGACGATTCATCAGGAGGCGGAACGCGTCCTCGTCTCCGCCGCGGGCGCGTGCGATCACGTCCTGCTCGGCGGTTTCCTTCAGCCGAGGAATGGCGGTGTGCTCCGCGGTCATCGCGATCATTACCGGTTGGACCGCTGTGAACGGCCTCCGGGTTTCATGTTGATTCGATGAAACCCGCCGTCAGGTTGCAGCGGTCCAATGCACAGAACGGAGACACTGTGAAAAATCTGATCGCGATCATTCTGGTTCTGGGTACTCCCGCCGCCGCCATCCTCGGCGGCATCCTCGCGGGCATCCTGAAAACGCGAGGACAGCATCGCCTGATCGAGCTCGCGCAGCGTGAGCGCATCGCCGCGATCGAGCGCGGACTCGACATCAGCCAACTGCCGCCGGTGTGGCCAGGCAACGAGAACAGCATTCTCTCGGCGAGTCAGGCCGGCATAAGGAAAGCGCAGGGGTTGACGATCGGCGGATTGCTGACCTTTGCGCTTGGCCTCGGCCTCATCTTTACGTTGTTGTTCCTGCCACTTCACGACGGCCGCGACGCGTGGTCGATAGGATTCGTTCCGATCTTCATGGGCATCGCACTGCTGCTCTCGGCGCGCATCGTTCGCCGCGGGCTCGATGAATCCGCGTGACGCGAAGGACGGGCAATGCTGATCACATTCGCATGGCTGTTGATGCAGTTCGCTCAAAGCGCGGGAGTCGACGTTGAGCTCGTGCACGATCCGGCCGTGCTGAGTTTCTGCCGCGTGCTCGTACGACATGCGAACGCGCAACGCGATCGCGAGCACGGCGCGTTCGTCGTGCGCACGCCGGAAGGGATCACGTATTTCGTCGCGTGGCCGCCGAGCGGGGAGAAGGACGTGTTGCGCTGGTATGGCCGATTCCCCGAGGGAACTGTGGCGGTTCTGCACACGCACGAGGCGTGGGATCCGCAGGCGTCGAAGATCGATCGGCGGGCTGCGCAGGCGTCCGGGATTCCGATCTATGTGCTCACGCCGTTTCAGATCACGAAGACGACGGGCGGACCGACGCGAGCCGTAATCTCTGGCAATTGGCTCAGGCGGTGAGCGTTTTCAGATACGCCACAACCTCGGCACACTTCGGATTGTTCACGATCGCGGTCTCGGCCCAGCCGAGTGGCGTCCCGTCGTATTCTCATCGCGCGCAGTTGGGTCGGCGCCGGCTTCGATGAGCAGTTGCACCATGCGGAGATCGCCGTTCCATGCAGCGGAGTGAAGTGCGGTTTGGCGCGACTGCGCGTCCGCGCGTGCGTTGACGTTACCTGCGCGCGCGAGCAGCCACTCGACGACCGCGTAGTGTCGGAAGTCGACTGCGCCCATCATCACTGCATCGAGTTTTGCGACGGACGGATCCTGCTCGACGAGTTGCGACAGAGTGTCGAGATCGCCGAGTCGCGCGTACTCCTTCGGCGCCGCGGGAACGCCGTGCGCGATCAAGCGGCGTACGAGATCGTGGCCGCCCGCGCCGAGGCGACTCATCGCGTCGATCGGCGTCGAGCCCCAGCGATCCTTCGCGTCGGTGTCCGCACCGAGTGCGATCAGGCGATCGATGGTGAATGGCGTGCGCGCGAAGGCGAGAATCGATCCGCCGTTCGGTGCTTCGAGCAATCCCACACGCGCTGCGTTCGCGATTGATGGCCAGCATCAGCGGCGACCAGAGATCGTAGTCCTCGTTGCTGCCGTTCACGTCGGCGCCGTGCTGGAGCAGCAGATCGAACAGCTCGCGCCGTCCGCCTTCGATCGCGACGTGCAGCGCCTGCGGCCGGCCGCCCCAGAACGGGTGCGGGCCGACCGCATTCACGATTGACGGTATTGCAGCGAGCATCGTGCGGACGTCATCGATCTCGCCGTTGCCGACGTGTTCGAGGAACGTCCTCGTGAGGGCATCGGACATCTGCCGATTTTACGGCTTCAAATGCGCGTGAACAGCACTCCTGCGATCGCGAGCAGCGCGGCGGTGATCATCAGCGAGAGCGTTCCCAATGTCGGAACCGCTGCCATCTCGGCCCCTGCGCCTTCCCCGAATGCGGTGCAGGAAACAGTGGCGCCGAGGGCGAGTACGCGCGGGTTCGACGCGATCGCGGGACGAATGATCTTGAGCGCGACCGACTCGCGCGAGATCACTCAAAAAGACAGTCACACGCTTGGTCTATTGAGCGCGATCACCGCGAGCGCGGGTGGGGGCGGAGGCGCAGAAACATGGGTTGCGTTTGATTGCGCGGAAGGCAGGGGCTTCGCGGCTCTGACGGAAGTTCGCGTCGCATCCGACAAGCGGCCCAGCCGGGCAGACGAATTGGGTCTTTGTTGAGAGGCGGAGGTGAGCCGCCTCAAGAGCGTCATCTCTTGACGCGGACCCTTTGTTTGCGCGATGGCTGTTGACTCGACCTCTGAAGCTCTCTTCGAAAACGGGTCTCCCGTATCCTCAAAGGTCGAGACGCCACACGGAGAGCGTGGATACGCGTCAGTATAGATCTGAGCCAGAAGGCCTCCAACTTGGGATCGTTGAGTGTCTTCACACGTTGTTGAACAGCCTGAACGTTCAACCTGGCCACGCAAAGCGAGCCATCTGCAGCGGCTATGGCGCCTGTGAGCGCACTGTACGACTCGCCCTTCGCGCCCTGAAAGCCTTGTTCGAGCATGGAAATTGCCATCGTTCCAATACTGATTGCAATCTCGACAATGCGTATGGGGATTTCTGTTGCTGGTTTGAGAAACGCGATCTCGCGACGTCGCGATTGGTCTTGGCGATATTCCTCGATCAATCCTGCCGTCGCCAGTCGGTGAGCGATAACAGGCGCAAATGCGAGCGCGTCCTGCTCTATCAGTTCCGTGAGCTCGGTCCGCAACTTTTCACTGCGTGCTGCTATGTCTGTTGACAGCTGCTGAATTGGGCGATATCTCGGCTCTTGCCGATGCATCGTCTTCTTTGCAACGGAGGTAATTAAGGCTGCGGCGACCGCAGCAGTCAATGCATTCGCGCTTCCGGAACCTGGAGTTGGCTCGCCAGCAGCGAAGGGGTCGAGGACTTTCGCGACGGCCGGCGCGTTTCTCCCCGTGGAGGATTGACTCGCTGTATCGAGAAAATCCATTGAGAGTCGCGACGGCTGCAATAGAGCTTGCATTCCCTGCACATGTCGTTGTGCAACTACTTCAGTGACCGCCATCGCTACCTGCGAAACTGATTTCCAAATAGGAGTTCGCACTACGATTTGAGGTTGCGGCGCCTAATCTTCAAAGCGTTACGCTTCGCGTTCGTCCTGCAGAGGAATCGTTTCGTGCGAAAGTCGCGCATCGAAGGTCGTGATTGTGCATCGTCCGAACTGTCTTCGTCACGCGGTCGATGCTCGCGCGCAGCGCCTGGTGCGCGACAGCGGCGCATAGCGACGGTGCGGCTCAGAAGAATGCGACTACGCCTCACGCCACAACTCCCGGGCCGTGGCGTCGTCGGCGCCATGACTTGTGCCTAGCTCGAGAAACGCCTCGGAAAGGCGAATCATCACGGCATCTTATTGATGAAGTCCTGCGTAAACGTCGTCGAGAGGCCCTCGTTTCTCTGCATCGGATCGTCCACGACGATGCCGATTGTGACCATGAGCGCAGGATCGAGCCGCAATGTCACGCTCGCGTGCGTCACCTCGCTTGCCTTCAGTTGCAGGTGCTCCATCGTCGCCGGCTTGAAGCCCTCGAGGGTCACATCCACGCGATAGAGACCATCGTTCAACCCAGCGATGCGAAAGGCGCCATTCACATCCGTGTACGTCATGATCTCGCGCTTCGATTTCTCGTCGCGCACTGTAACGGTGGCTCCAGGGAGCAGGCTGCCATCGCGCTCACGAACGACACCGTTGAACATCGCCGGCTGCGGAGTCGCGACCCGTTCGACCTGCAGTTTGACTTTGGATCCATGGGTCCTGAATCGCGGCTTGCCGAACGCGAGAGACGGAAGCAGGAGCAACGTTGCGAACAAAGCAGCCGCGATGCGTGATGCACGGCGTCGCAAAGCGCGAAGTCCTGTCGGACAGTCGCGCGTCAGCACCGTACCGTCGGCGCGCTGATACAAGCGCGCACAGACGCGTCCTTCGGTCCGCGCGAGAAGCTGATGCACTTCGTCGCGCGTCATCTCCGCGAAGTTGTAGACATTGAGACTGCAGAGCGTGCAGTGGCGCACCCGCTCATCGCCGGCCATGCCCTCCCAGGAGGTCGGGCAGGGCGCGGCGATGCGGAGACGCTCGATCGGATCTCGTGTCTTCGGCATGTTGCCGAGAATAGACGCGGAGATTTGCGATCGGCTGTCAACGTCGAGGAAACTTAGCCAGAGATTCGACCGCCGCTGTATTGCGCGGTACGCACCCAGTCAGTGGCTCCGTCGGACTGCAGAGTCCAGAAATCGAAACTACCCGTCTTGCGGTCGCCTGCTGCGTCGAGGATGGTCGAACCGGTGAGGCCCCAGTAGCGCTGCACGTTGCGCGAGAAGGACTGGCGCAGGAACGCGTCATCGTTTTCCACTTCGACGGCCGACAGGATCGCCACCCACGCTGCGTCGTAGACGGAGAGGGCGAAGGCATCCGGAGCGAATCCGATGCGCTCGCGAATCTCGTCGCTGATCGGCTGCCACACGTCGTGCGACGCTTCGTCGAGTCCGACGTTCGGCGCGGTGAACGAAGTCTTCACGCCGAACGCGGCGGCCGCGGAATCATCGACGAGCGCGCGACTCTGCGCCACGCCATCGGCGCCGTACCACCGGATCGCGGAGAGATCGGCGTCCAGCGAAGCGAGGTGGAAGATGTCCACCGCTTCTTCAAAGGAAGCGAGATAGACGGCGATGTGAGCGGCGGGGTTGGCGTTCTTCGCCGCGCGCACGTCTGCGCCGAGGGCCGTGACGAGCGCTGTGAAATCGGTGGTGTCGGGTGCGTAGGAGACGCCCGCGCGCACCGTTCCGCCTGCGGCCTCGAAGGAGCGTTTGGTCGAATCGCGCAGACCGCCGTTGCCGGCGTCCGCACGCCACATCGGAACGAGTGTGTCGATCCCGTCGGCGCGAAGCAATGCAGATTGCGCAGCACCTTCCAGTTTGTCGTTCGGTGCCAGGCGAAAGAGAAAATCGTCCGGAATGGCGAGAGAGGAGGCCGTGCTGCCCTGACTGATCACGACGATGCCGTGTTCGTTCGCGTACGGCAGCACCATCGCCGCCTCGGAGCTCGATTGCGGGCCGATGACGAGCTTCGCGCCGCGTCCATGCAGAGCTTCGATTTTCGTCAGGGCAATGGTCGCGGTCAGCTGCGTGTCCTCGATGTCGCTGACGACGTGATAGGGCAGCTTCAGTGCATCCAGTTCGCTGTTGATGTCGCGCACCGCCAGTTCGAGAGCGGCGACGCTGGCAGTGCCCAGCGAAGAGCCATCTCCGGTGAGCGAGAACAAGGCTCCCAGCCGGATGACCTCACCACGTGTCGGCGGCGCGACGGCTCGCCGTCTTGCGTGCGCCAGCGGAGTGGCAACCAGGATCGCGATGAGGGAGAGGACAAAAAGCGGGCGGCGGATCATGGCCGCGCATTGAAGCACAACGAGAGCGGCGGGCCGCAGCCCGCCGCTCTCTGGAGTGATTACGGGTTGACGACCACGCCCGGCGAATACGGCCCGACCAGCGTGCAACCGGTGGCGGTGATGTGTGCGCTGCTGTCCGCCAGGACGAGCGACATCGCTCCCGCGACGGTCGAACCGTACAGATCGAGTGTCGATCCGTTGCTCGCCGACGCGCCCCAGGCGCTGGAGGAGGTGTCGGCGACGATCTTCGAATCCATGATGTGCACATACGCGCGTGCATAGGCGAGGATCCCGCTCACGCCGCTCGTGCCGTGCGCGCCGATCATCGTGTACGCGACGTTGATCTGCGACCCGCCGCCGACCGAGCTGTAGTCGACTGCAAGCGTGACCATATTCGTGCCGTCGTTTCCGTTTGCTTCGAGGTCGCAGTTCTCGATGTCGAAGTTGACAGCGGCGGTGCAGTCGACCGCGGTGGCCCAGTCTCCCCACGTCTGTCCGACCGAGCGGATGGATACGTTCTGCACGGCGGAGTTGCTCGCCGCCTTTACGGTGCCTTTGTTCCACTGCTGCGAGCTGGCCGGAGCGGTGATGGTGGTGACGCTCACGCCGGCGCCGGTGAGGAAGACATACGGTTTACAGACCACCACTTCGTTGTACGTGCCGGGACCGATCTGCACGACGTACTGCTTCTGCAACTTCGCGTCGGTGATGCTGTTCAGCGCGTCCGTGATCGTGCTGAACGTTTTGCCGCCCGGCTGCACGACGACGCTGTTCGCCTGCGCTTCCCCCTGTGGCGCAGCAGCGATGGCCGCGTTCACGATACTGACGAACGACGGGATTTCCTCCGCCGCCGTCACGGGATTTGCCGTGAGCGGACCTTCTGCTTTGATGGTGAGATCGAGCATTTTTCGGGTTCCATCCTTCTCGTGGATTGTGGGGATCTGCGAGGTAGAAGGATACATCCAAGTTCCAAATCCTGTTCCGGGTCGTGACGGCTGAGTACACGCTACTCAAAGCGTTTACCGTCGCTGACACGTCACTGACGTGCGAGATCGACTGTGTCCGATGTTCGACACCTTTGCTTTTATCTGTTTCTGCTACACTCATTAGTTAATCCTAGTGATCAGAATACTTGTTCGCACTCACCGTCGCCACGCGGTCTTCGCCATTGGCGTTTTCTCCCTGCTCATTGCGAATTGCAGCGGCAGTCCGATGGAGACGGGTGCCACCGACTCTCGTTTTGTAGAGGCGCGCTTGAGTGGCGTTCGACGATGGTCGCCTTGCATCCAGAGCGTCGTATCTGGACGTGTCGTCCCGGAAGCAAAGTGCGGCCCCGCGTCACCGAAGACGCCGCTGTCGCTCGGCTGTGATGAGGTGATACCGAACCGCGCTGCGGCCGTCGCACTACTCGCAACGCAACCTCGGTGCACGGATGCGGTCGTTCGTAAACTCTCGGTCCTGAGCAAAAGCGAGGGCAGCGCGACCCTTTGGAACGACTTGGCGGCAGCCCATTACGTCAAGGCACAAAGAGAGGATTCTCCAGCGGATCTACTACGCGCGTTCGATGCCGCACGGAAAGCAATCGCAATGAGCCCGTCACTGCCAGAAGCACGTTTCAATCTCGGGTTGACGCAGGAGTCATTGGGTTTTCGAGACGAGGCGATTGCGACGTGGAAACAGGTGGCAGCGAGCGGAGAGCCGGGATGGTCAGAGGAAGCGTCCCGCCGCCACGCCGACTTGTCACGAGCCCGCGCACGGGCAGCATTGACACTCGACATTGCCGAGCGCCTGCCAAAAATCCTTGAAGCAGCTGACTCTGCTGCGCTCAACGAAGTCATCAAAATGGATTCCGAGGGTGTCCATCGCTTTGTCGAACGGCAAGTGTTGCCGGGGTGGGCAGAGGCGACGACGGAAGAATCAGCTCAACGGCAACTTGTCGTCGCCAGCACGATTGCCGAGGCCGTCGCCCGCATTCTTGGCGATCGCTATCTTCTCGACGCCGTCAACCGAATCATCGTGGCGTCCCAACTACCGGACAAAGCGGCACTAACAGCCTTGCGCGAAGGACATGCCCGTTTTGCCATTGCCGATTCCGTGGCCGAATCAGGACATATTGCTGACGCCCTCGACAATTTCAGGCAGGCCGAAAGGGCGTTTATCAGAGCGAACACGCCGTTCCAGTATCGCGCAGCCGCAGCTGCGGCCGCATTCGAGCGGGACGCGGCGGAACGCCTTGCGGGCGCTGCCGGCTATGTCAGAACTCGTCGTTATCAGTATCTCTGGACTCGTGTTCAGTCGACGAGAGCGCTTGCGTATCAACGCGAGGGACGCTTGCTCGAAGCGCTCAATCTCTATTCACAGCCTGAAGAAGGAGCCGGCGCGGGCCAGAGTGATCCCGCACTAGCTCGCGCACGTCACATTAGTCTTCTTCGCGACCTCGCGATGAACGAGTTGGCGTGGAGGGAGGCGTTCCACTCGATCTCTCTGACGCTCAGCACCACATCGCGGTTCAAAGACCTGCTTTTGACCGAGATTGGAACCGCGGCTTTGGCGGTCGGGCATGGAGAAGTGGCGCTCTTGTATCAGAATCATGCCATCGAAGGCCTCCGGCAGGCCCTTTTGAAGGCAAGTCCCGATGAGGAGGCCGTAGTTCGGTCCTTGCAAATGCGGCTCGCCTTTGCGCTCGAGCGTCGTGCCAACATTGCTCTGGATCTCGGCGATATCGAGCAGGTAACCCGTGACGCCGCGGAGTCCATGAGACTCGGCGGGAACAACCTCATGTTTCGTGCGCGAGTCAGCGAACTCCAGGGCCGAGTCCTTCTGCGCACTGATCCGACGAAGGCTATCTCGGCATTTTCCGAGGCGCTCACGAATCTTCCATTGAGCAGCGACGCTCTTTACAGAGTAACCCTCCTTATGCAGCGCGCGGAAGCCTATAAGAAGAAGGGCAATGTCCAAGCCGCGAAAGAGGACTTGCTC
>DASYLL010000273.1:0-32092 GCA_036009605.1 Thermoanaerobaculia bacterium
GACCGGCAAAATGTCGAAGCCGGCGAAGGCCGTGTCGTCCTCGCCGTCGCGCAAGCTGCCGCTCCCGCTCATCGGCGCCGTGATCGGCATCCTCGTTCTCCTCGGCGGCGGCTGGTTCGCCTGGACGAAGTATCAGAAAGAGCCCGAGGAAGTTGCCGCACCCGCGGGCGACGCGATCATTGCGCGCGCGACGACGATGATCAGCGTCGGCAAGTACGACGACGCCATCAAGCTGCTGCAGGACATCAAACCGAACGATCCCGTACACGATCAGGCGCTGCTGCTGATCGCGGACATCCGCAACAAACGCAACAACACCGCGCAGCTGATCAACGGGATTCCGGTGGAGCAGTACTACACCGAGCGTGTCGCCGCCGCGCGCACGGCGTTCGCGTCGCGTGACTACACGACCGCGAAGATCGCATTCGATGAAGCGCTGCGCGTGAGGGCACTGCCGCCCGAAGTGAAGGAGCAGTACGACGCTTCGGTGCAGCAGGTTGCGAAGCTCACCTCCGCGAAGTCGCTCTTCGCCGAGCGCAAGTACGCCGAGGCGATCACGAAC
Organism: Thermoanaerobaculia bacterium; assembly: GCA_036009605.1. Classification (GTDB taxonomy): domain Bacteria; phylum Acidobacteriota; class Thermoanaerobaculia; order Gp7-AA8; family Gp7-AA8; genus QHVT01. The sequence continues at coordinate 563 of DASYLL010000273.1, forward strand.
CTGCAGCAGCTCCTCGATCAGGATCCGAGGAACGTCGCCATCCAGCGCCTGCTCACCGATGCGCACTTCAACAACGCAACAGTAGCGCTGCAGGCCGAGCGCACCGCGGACGCGATCCGCGAGCTCGATCAGGTGCTGAAAGTGAACCCGAACGACGAGACCGCGAAACGTGCGCGCGAGCTCGCCGCGCGTTACGATCAGGAACCGAAAGACCTGCTGTACAAGATTTACGTAAAATATCTGCCGTTGCGGCAACCGACGTAGACGAGAAGTGTTGCTGGTTACTGGTTGCTGGTCCAAGGTGACTCGCGAATTCGGCAGGAGCCTGGCGAATTCGGGCAGCACCTTGAACCAGTAACCAGCAACATTATCCCGTGAAGTCCGGATGGGAGGGCGTGATGCGCTTCGATGAGGTCGAGCTCGAATCGGTACCTTTGGAGATCGAAGGTGTTGCTGCCGATGGTGAGGCGCCGGCACCACGTAGTAAGCGGCTGTTCGCGCTGCTGACCGATCTCTCGCTCTTCGCTGCGCTCGCGCTCGCCCTTTCGCCGCTCCTGCCGCAGCCTCCCGAATGGCCGCACCTCGCGGCACTCGCAGGTTTCGTGGTCGTGCTTTCGTACTACTATTTCGTCGGCACGTGGATGCTCTGGGGCAAGACGATCGGCGGCGCGATTTTCGACGTACGCGTCGTGCCTGTCGCGGAACGCGCGATGTCGCTGCGTGATGCGTCGCTGCGCTGGTTTGCGGTGTATCTGTCGATCGCGACGGCCGGGCTGGGATTCGCGCTCGCGGTGTTGCCATCGCGGCGCTCGTTGCCGGATCGCGTGTCATCGACGCGCTGCGTCTGAGTTTGGGTGGAAAACTACACTCGCCTTTCCTGCCTCGACCCACGCGAATCGCGTGATCAGCGATCCTGCGAGCGTGGCCACGGCCGCGCCTTTGCGCGAGCCCATCAGGCGCATGAAGAGCGGGATCGGGCCGGAGAGCAGGCCGCCGAGTTTCGTGAGCAATCCGCTGCGGCCGTCGCGTAGCGGCGCGGATTCGGGATCGCGACTCGTTTCAATCGCCAGTCCGGCGACGGTCTCGAAAATCGCGGCGCCGAGACCGAGCGCGTTTAACGCATTGTTGCGATGACCGCGCAGCTCGAGCAATGAAACCGCGGAGCCCAATGCCGAGGCGCCGAAATGCACCGGCAGAAAACTGACGTGATGTTTCCAGACGGGATTCGCGGTCACGCCCAGCAGCACGCCGGTGTAGGTCGCCATCACCAGTCCTGTTCCCGCGGAGACGACCGCCGGCAGATTCGAATGACGGGAAATCGCGGTCACTGAGGAAGCGGCGCCGAATGTCGCGACGGTCCACACACCGACGGACATCGGCGATTGCGGTTTGAACACACGCAGCATGTTGAGAAAACGCTCCGGGCGTCCGAGATCCGCGATCAGCAACGGAGCGGACAGCACGGCGCCGGTCGCGGCGATCCATCGCGCGTCGCGCACGAGATCTTCGTCATGGCCTGCGAATTGCGCGGCCACCGCGAGCACCGCCGCCGCCCCCGCCGCACCGCCCACGAAAAAATACGTCGGCACTTCCCACGTCCACACGGGCGGTTTGAGCAGCGGCAGGTTGTAGTACGTCATCGTTTTCGATCGGAGCGGAACAACGCGAACGCTAGCACCGCTCCCGCGAGCATCACGCCTGCCGCATTCGCGGCGGCGTTCCACGCGGGTTTGAGCAACGTCGTCGGCACCTGCGGATTCGCCGGCAGGTTGTACTTCTCCGGATCGCCGCGCACGAGAAAGAACGCGTGCGTGCCGCCGACCGAGGTGTCTTTCGGATTGTAGATCTGCGCGTCGCGCATGCCGGCGGCGTGCAGTTTCGCAATGCGCTCATCGGCGACGCGCTCGAGCTCTTCGAGATCGCCGAACAGAATCGATTGCGTCGGACAGGCCTTCGCGCACGCCGGCGTCTCGCCGACTTTCTGTCGGTCGTAGCAGAACGTGCACTTGAACGCGCGACCATCGGTCGGGCGACGATCGATCACGCCGAACGGACAACTCACGACGCAGTATCCGCAGCCGTTGCAGATGTCCGGCTGCACGAAAACGCCGCCGAACTCGGTGCGGATGATCGAGCCGGTCGGACACGATTCGAGGCAGCCCGCGTTGTCGCAGTGCTTGCAGACGTCGGACGAGAACGCCCACGTCATCAGCTGCGGCGCATTGCCGCCCGCGCCGATCTCGCTCTCCCCTTCCACGAACTTCACGTGCCGCCACGACGAGTGCCCGAGGCCACTGGTGTTGTCGTACGAGTTGCCCGTCCATTCGAAACCGTCGCTCGGAACGTCGTTCCATTCCTTGCACGCGACCTCGCACGCCTTGCAGCCGATGCAGAGGGTCGCGTCGGTGAAGAAGCCGGTGACGGTCACGTGCTCTTCTCCAACCTGCACGTCAATCCCTTCGATTCGAAAATCTTCACGTTCGGCTCCTCGGAAATCGCGAGCAGGTCATTCACCACGTCGCCGGTGACGAGGCCGCGGCCGCCCCAGTGATACGGCAGGCCGACCTGATGCACGCGTTTGCCGGCGATGTCGAGCGACATGATGCGCGTTGTGACGAGCGCGCGCGCACGAATTGAGCCTCGCGCGGTCGAAATCGTGACCATGTCGCCGTTCGTGACGCCGGTTTCTTTCGCGAGCTCGTGCGAGATCTCGGCGAAAAGCTCGGGCTGCAATTCCGCAAGATGCGAGAGCGTGCGCGACATGCCGCCGGCAGTGTGATGCTCGGTCAGGCGATAGGTCATCAGCACGTACGGAAAACGCTCATCCGGCGATGACGCATACGGATTGTCAGGACGCTCGAGCTTCAATGCGTACGGATTGTTCTGCTGCTGATAGAGCGGATTGCGGATGTTCGATTCGAGCGGCTCGTAGTGCGCGGGCAACGGACCATCCTTCAATCCGGCGGGCACCCAGAGCCAGCCCAGACCATCAGGATGCATGATGAACGGCGCGTCGCCGGCAATCGCTTCATCGCCGCCCGTGTCCTGCTGCGGTCGATAGTCGGGCGGCTTGCCGCGCGTGAAGTCCGCGTTGTCGTGACCGACCCATTCGCGCTGTTCTTCATCCCACCAGACCAGCGCCTTTCGTTCACTCCACGGCGCTCCATCGGGACGCGCGGACGCGCGGTTGTAGAGGATGCGCCGATCGAGCGGCCATGCCCATCCCCATCCATGTCCGTACCGGCCCTTTGCCTCGCGCGTGTTTGCTTTGTTCTGTCCATCGAACACGCCGGAGTAAATCCAGCAGCCGCACGACGTCGAGCCATCGGCGCGGAGATCGCCGAAATCGCGGATGTTCGGCCCGCCGTGAATCTCGCGCAGCACTTCCTCGGCATCGTCGTGTCCGTAGTCCCACGTCAGCGCACGCAACGGCGCATCGCGTTGCGCATCGGTCGCGCGTGCTTTCAATTTGCGTCCGAGCTCGACCATGAATTCGAGCTCGCTGCGCGCATCGCCCGGCGGTTCGACCGCTTTCTCACGCCACTGCAGCAGGCGTTGTGTGTTCGTGAACGTTCCCGATTTCTCCACGTGCGACGCCGCCGGAAAGAAGAACACTTCGGTATCGATGTCGTCCGGCGACTCCTGCCAGAACGCGGCAGTCTCGGTCTCGACCAGCTCGCGTACGACCAGCCATTGCAGCTTTCCGAGTGCGGCGCGCTCGAGCTTGCCGTTCGGCGATCCGACCGCCGGGTTCTGTCCCATCACGAACAGTCCTTCGAGCTTTCCGTCGGCCATGTCGAGCCAGTACCCGAAGTACGAGTGATTGCCGGTGAGCCGCGGCAGCAATCCGAACCCGAAGTCGTTCTCCGCCGTCGCCGCATCGCCGTAGTACGACTTCAGCAGCGACACCATGTAGCGATCGATGTTGTTCCACCAGCCCTTCGCGGCTTTGTACTTCTCGAAGTAGCACGCGAGGTCGACGTCTTTGTCCGTCGGCATCGGCAGATAGCCGGGAAGAATGTCGTAGAGCGTCGGGATGTCGGTCGAGCCCTGAATCGACGCGTGCCCGCGCAGCGCCATGATGCCGCCGCCGGGACGACCGATGTTGCCGAGGAGGAGTTGCACGATCGCGGCGGCGCGGATGATCTGCACGCCGGTCGAGTGCTGCGTCCATCCGACCGCGTAGCAGATCGCGCCCGTCTTCTTCGGGCCCGAGGCGCTCGTGAAGATGTCGGCGATGTTGCGAAACGCATCGCGCGGAATGCCGCACGCTTCTTCCACGAGCTCCGGCGTGTAGCGCGCGAAGTGTCGCTTCAGGACCTGGAACACGCAGCGCGGATGCTGCAGCGTTTTATCGCGCGGCGGATCGGGACTGACGCGCGCCGTCCCCTGCCCTTCTCCGCGCTGGCCGGTGTCGAGCGAGCCTTCTTCGCGCTCGCCCGCATACCGCCACGTCTCCGGTCCCGAGAACAATCCATCGAGATCCTCGGTGTCCTGAAAGTCTTCACGCACGAGCACTGATGCATTCGTGTAGTGCACGACGTACTCATGGAACCAGCGGTTCTCTTCGAGGATGTAGCGGATCAGCGCGCCGAGGAAGACGAGATCGCTGCCGGCGCGCAATGGCAGCCAGTAGTCGGCCATCGCGGACGTGCGATTGAAGCGCGGATCGACGTGAATGATCTTCGCGTTGTTCTTCTCACGCGCTTCCATCACCCATTGGAAGCCGACGGGATGATTCTCCGCCATGGACGAGCCCATGATCAGGATCGCGTCAGCGGAGGCGAGATCCTGCAGCGTGGTGGTGGCACCGCCGCGCCCGAGGGAGGTGCCCAGACCGGGCACCGTGGAGCTGTGTCATATGCGGGCCTGATTGCTCAGGCACACCATCCCCAGTCCCGCGGTGAAGAACTTCTTGATGAGGTAGTTTTCTTCGATGTCGAGGGTCGCGCCGCCGAGGTGGGCGATGCCGGTGGTGTGCATCGCGGATTCGTCGAACGTGCGCTCGCGCGTCGACCAGACCCGATCGGCAACCATGTCCATCGCGCTGGCGAGATCGATGTCGATCCACTTGCGCGAGCGCGGCGCGCGGTACTTCACGGTGGTCACGCGACCCGGGTGCGTGACGAGCTCGTAGCTGGCCGCGCCTTTGGGACAGAGATGCCCGCGCGAGATCGGCGACGCGGGATCGCCTTCGATGTTGATGACCTTTCCGTCGCGATGGTAAACAAGTTGACCACAGCCGACCGCGCAGTACGGACAGACTGATTTCGCGACGCTTGCGCCGCCGTTTTTCTTGCGGAGCGCGCGGGTGGCGTCGCTCATCGCGGCGTCGCTGTGTCCGCGCAGTTGACGGATGAGAGGCCAGCGCAGAAGCAGCTCGGCGAGCATGCGGGGAGTGTATCGCGTCTGAATTGTTGCTGGTTGCTGGTTCAAGGTGACTCGAGGCGGGAACCCCTCATCCGCCTTCGGATGAGGGGTTCCTTTACGTCCACCCCTCCGCTCACGTCATGGCGCGCACGTCGCGGGAATCCCCTCGATCATGTGAACGAGGGCCTGGCGAAGTCCGGTCACATCGCCGTACTGGCAATCGGCGAGCTGCACATCCAGCTCCGGATTCTCCGTGATGATCTGCGGGAGCACGGCGAGGTTGGTGCACTGGGTTTTGTTGCGGCGCATCAATGTTGCGAAGTAGCCGTTGGCGGAAAGCACGCCCGGTTCCGAGTTGCGGAACGCGTAGTTGCGCACTCCGGGCGTGGAATCGCGTTCGGCGGTGATCAGCGCCAGCGATTCGGCATTGAGAATGACCTGTCCGTTCGGCGTCTTGCCGGTGCGCACGAAGTTGAGGAAGCGCAGCAGGTCGCCCGCCGTCGATGAGGCCCCACCTTCCGGCGCGCGATTCTCCCAGCCGCCGCGCAGCTCGTCCCAGTTCTTATCGACGCCATGGCTCATGTTGAGCCGCACTGGCGAGGCGGTGTCGGGCAGGGTGCGCGCCGGTGTCGTCGGGATGCGTTTGATGTCGACGAGGCGCTGGTGCTGCGTCGAGCCGGGATAGATCACGAACGACGTATCGGTCATGTTCAGCGGCGTGAAGAATTTTGCATCGAGATACTCGTCGAAGCGCTGCCCCGACAGACTCTCGATGAGAAGCGCGGTCACGTAGACGTTCGGCTGAGAGTAGTCATACTGCGTGCCCGGCTGCGAGAGAAGCGGCATGCCCAGAAAGAACTTCGCCACGTCGCTCTCGCGCATGGTGCGGCTGTCGACCCAGCTCGAGCCCTGCGAGCTCTCCAGCAGCATGCATTCGCCGGTGAGAAACGGCTGGTACGACCAGCGGCGCTCGAACTGACGGATCAGCCGGTAGGAAGCGTCGACCTGGCCGTTGTAGTACGTACCGAAGTCGAACACGCGCGGACCGCTGGCGGGACGAGGACGGCAGCCATTCGGGATGGCCGGACCGCGCCGCGCGAGATACTGGTTGTACAACCTTGCCTGACGGCACTTCGCTGCCGCGGCCGGATCCGGATCATTCAGATTGCACGTGACGTCGTGTTGCATGGTCTCCGGACAGACACTCCCGGTGCAGTACACCTGGCCGGTGAACGTCATCGGCGGAAAGCCACTGGTCATCTGCGCGAGGTGCTGGATGGTGATCTGTTGCTTCCACGCTGCCTGCGTGCCCGAGGGGTCGTCGAAGGCGATGCGGTTGAACCAGTCGTCGACGACAGTCGTGCCGCGCAGCGTGTCCAGTCGCGTGAGTGCGGTCAGGAGCGGCGTCTGGAACTTCTGCGGGAAGACGCAGCTCGCCGTCATTGGCGTGCAGGCCGGAGATGCGTAGTGGTCCTGAACGAGCTTCACCAGGGCTGCGTAAGTCATCGGCTTCGACACAGAGGCCAGAGAGACGACGGAGCTCGTCGTGAAGCCGGTGCCCTTCGCATAGATTTTGGCCGGCTGGCCGTCCTGCTGGTAAGCGATCACCGCACCGGGAAAGATGTGCGACTGCGTATTCACAATCGCGTCGAGGCAAACCGCGGCAGCGGCCCAGGTACTCGGCGTCGTACATGCCGCCGGGATGGCCGGCTGGATATCCGTACCGGGGTTGGGATGGATGCCGATCTGTCCATACGAGACGGCGGCGAGCAACAACGAAAGCAGCGAAACGACGATGGATCTCTTCATTCTCTTCATCGGGGGTTCCTCCGCACGTCTATGCGCGGAATGAAGAGAAATTTCAGAGGACGCCTAAAAAAGTTTCTCGAGCCACCACGCGGCGGCGGCGGCCAGCACGAGCAGCGCCACGCCAATGGCGTACAAGAACCGCCTGTCCGTCTTCGGCTGCGGCAGGTGACGGTGCAGCGCCTCCGCCATCTTCAGCCGCTCGCGGCGCGCACGCGTGCTGAGAAAGTTGTCCTCGAACAGCCTGTGATGCGCACGCGAAAGCTCGCGCCGCAGATAGGCGTCGATGAGATCCCCTTCGACCGCGTCGAGCAGCGCCAGGTACTCAGGATCGCTGAAATAGCGGCGCTCGATCTCCTCCTGCTCTTTCGGCGTCACGTCCTGGAGCAGGTAGCGGAAGATCATGGCGCTGTCGTCGATGGCGCTCATGGCTCTCCGCGCATTTTGCTACATGGAACCTCGAACGCAGCGCGTGAGATGTTCGCGCAGCCGGTGTACGCGCAGGCGCAGGGTGTTGATGGTGATGCCCAGCCGCTCCGCAAGCGCCTGGCGCGCCTGCTCTCTCCCCCGCTTTTCGGCACTGCAGTATTCGACGAGGAGGTCGCGCGCTTCCGGCGGCAGTGCCTCGAGGCAGCGACCCATGGAATCGAAGCGGCGCTGAAGCGTCTCCGGCGCGTCCGTAGCGTACAGCGCGCGGCTCCACGAATCGCTCTGCCTGCGCTGATACTCCTGGAGTACATGTTTCGCGACTCCGTAGAAGTAGCGCGCCGGCTCTTCGATCCACAGCTCGACGCCTTCATCGATCCGCTTCGCCACACGATCGATGGTCTGATCGGCGTGATCTTCCGGCGTATGGCAGCCGCGGCACTCGAAATACCGGATCAGCGCTTGTCGCGTCTCTTCGTACTTTCTCGCAGCGTCAGCCGCGTCGGTATCGAGCCAGCGAAGGAGGCGAGCCAACGCCGGCTGTGTCAGGACCCACTCTTTCACGGCGTACACCTCTCGTTCGATCAGGATGGAATGCACGCAATGTAGGGAGCGGATCGCGCGGCGTCTGCGATGTTCGTCACATTCACGAAAAAGCGGCGGCCTTTCGGCCGCCGCTCGCGGGAAACTGATATGTGGCTGGTCAGCGACGGCGCGGGTCGCCCACGGAAATGTCGTCGGCGATGATCGTGCCGCGATTCATCCGACCGGTGACGCTGATGCGATCGCCGCTGCGGAATCTGCGGCCCGACCGGCGCTCATCGGGAAGCGCACTGAGGTCGACGTCGACGACGCGGCCATTGTCGAGCTTCATCACCAGGGTGCGCTGGCGGCGATCGTATGAGACCACCGAACCGCGCATCCGACGATCGCGCTGATAAACGCCGTTGCGCTCCAGAATCTCCAGCGAACGGACGACTGCATCGCGACCGTCGCCTTCGCGGCTGTAGACGTTCATGCGTACGACGTCCCCCGCTTCGAGCGTCGCCGCGCCCGAACGGCGGCCGCGCTCATTGCTGGTGATGGAGTTCGGCACGAGCAGGTCCATGCCATTGGTCAGGCGCACGCGCTCGCCTCGCTGATCGTGAACGATCGAGGCGACCGTTCCTTCCACGACACGATTGGCGAAGCCGCGCTCCGCAGCGGTTGTCCTCGGGCGGCTACGGTTTTGCGCGGATAAGGACGTCCCGAGAAGCATGGCGACCGCTCCGGCCATTGCGAGAGAGCGAGTGAACGTTTTTGGATTGAACATACGGGGTCGTATCGCAATAAGGGCGCCACGAGTGAACTGGCTCGGCCTTCTCCCTCGGCGAGGGGAAAAGGCCGAAGGCGAATGAGGGGAGCTGACGCATCGCGATCGTCGCAGGAACAACCTCGGAAACATCGTTCGAAACCGCGTCCGGCACTTTCGCTCAATGTAGAACTTCGGATCGAACAGGCGGATCTCAGCCGCAGTTCTGGTAACTCGAATGTCTCGCGTGGCTACCGGAGAGCCACGCATCACGTCCTGCGTGACATCGGATGAGCCCTGTCGTCCGAGCTCGCCGCACGCGATCTCGCCGAACATCGGCCAGACCTGTTGTCGACAAGCGGTTTCCATCCGCTCACGCCCGACACCGTCCGGATCCCAGCCGGTTCCTATTTAACAGCTGTGTCCTCGGTCGAGGGCAGTGCTTGGTTCCATTAACTGCATCCGAGTTGGTTTTTACGCAGGCGGCCAGTCGGCATTTCCTCCGGCGGGCGAGAGACCGGCCGAGTTAGGGCGCGAAGACTGGCGGTAGCGACGCACTAGTGGAGTGTATTCGTTGAATTGGGACCAGATGGCGCCGGTATCGGCGTCGTGAGCGAGACGCGCCGACGCAGGTCCAGGGAACCTCTGAACAAGTCCCGGTGCCGCGATGCTGTGGAAAACAAAGTTGTCGCCGATACTGCATTAACGCTGAAGAGTGGAGACGCGAGTGGCGAAACAGCAGACATTTGCAGGGTTGGCGTGGCAGAACAAGGGCAAGCAGACCAAGCGCGAGCGTTTCCTGGCCGAGATGGATACGGTCATCCCGTGGGATCAGTTGTTAACGCTGATTGAGCCTCATTACCCGAAGGCTGGGAACGGGCGGCCGCCACTCGGGCTCGAGAAGATGCTGCGCATCTACTTCCTCCAGATCTGGTTCAACCTATCGGACCCCGGCGCTGAAGAGGCGCTATATGACAGCGAGTCGATGAGACGGTTCGCGAAGATCGAGCTGGCGGTGGATAAGGTTCCGGACGAGAGCACGATCCTGAACTTTCGGCACATGCTCGAAGAGCACGACCTCACCAGAGCGATGTTCGAATGCATCAACGGTCTGATGGAAAGCAAGGGGCTGCTGCTTCGCTCCGGGACGATCGTCGATGCCACGATCATCGCAGCGCCGAGTTCGACCAAGAACGCGACTGATAGTCGAGATCCCGAGATGAAGCAGACGAAGAAGGGCAACAACTGGCACTTCGGAATGAAGCTGCATGTCGGACGGACACGCGCGGAGTGGTCCACAGCGTAACGGCCACCCACGCCGCAGCAGCCGACATCACGCAGATGGATACGCTGCTCCACGGTGAGGAGCGCACGATCTTTGGAGACCAGGCTTATTGGAAAGAGGCGGATCGACAGCGGTTTCGCGCTGCTGGAATTCGCTACCGCGTGAACAGGCGCGGAACCGCGCAACGGCCATTGACCGAGCACCAAAAGAAGATCAATCAGACACGCTCGCGAACGCGGGCGCGAGGAGAGCATGCATTCCGAATCGTCAAGCAGTTGTGGGGCTTCGCCAAGGTGCGCTATCGAGGAATCGCGAAGAACGCGGCACGCGCGCTGACCTCGTTCGCGCTTGCGAATCTGTACTTGATGCGCCGAGCTATCGTGACTCACCAGGCGTGGTGTCTCTGATCGACGCGAGATCTGAGTAGCATCTAATCAAATCCGCGACAAACGCGGTTCATAAAGCACCGCACTGGCACTTCATCCCGGCGTCATCGCACTATCGTGAGCGACCCGGTGGGTTGTTCAGAGTTTCCCTAGCGGTGACTACGTCGTGTCGGCCCGGCGAAGCTCGCGGCGTCGATACCAAGCCAGGTGGTCCCAATTCAGCGAATACACTCCACTAGTGGCCATTGCGAACGCGAGGCCCGCATTTCTTGCGGTGACCGACACCGTTGACGCTACGAACACCTTGCGAGAGCGCCGAAAGAGTGATCGGCCGCATAAGTCGATAGTCGATAGTCGAGGGTAGGGGTTTGACCATACTACGACCCTCCTCTGCCGGGGCGGTAGTTATGCCTGACGGTGTAGTGACACAATCGGATATCGCTACGTACCTGGTGCCAGGATATGTCATTCTTTTGGCGGTCCTGTACTCCTACGCATCACATCTACTTCGGGTAGACCAGCAGAAGCTCGGTGCCGGTGTTGTGTTGGCAAGCATGATCGCAGCTCTCCTGATCGGAGTAGCCGTGCATCGTGTATCAGCCAGTCTCCTCGTCATCAATCGCGTGATCTATCGTGAGTCCGCCCTTTCTGGAATTGTCAGGCGCTTCGAATACCTGCCCACGGTTCACGCGAATCTCAAAAAACATCTCGGCTTTGAAGCACGAGACGCCGTCGACGCGTACTACTACGGCAAGATACTCGTCGACGAACGGCTCCCCCGTACGGCGGAATCGGCCGACCGGCTCATGAGCATGGCACTACTTTGTCGCAACATGCTGCTGGCTATACCCATCGCAGCCGGCGCGTTGCTTGCTCATGAGAGAAGACGCAAAAGGCCACATGGTCGGCGAGTCATGGCCGGTATTCTGTTCGCCGCAGTCATCCTCGAGTATCTATTCTTGAAGGGCTTTCTGTCTTATTGGAGCGCTTCCGTATGGCGCATTTTACGAGCCCTTGTAACTCTTTCCTGAAGAACAACGCGGCCCAACATCCTTGGTGTGACGCTGTCAGCGGGCTGGTGTCCGGCCCGGCAGCCGAGCTGCCTACCGCATCCCAAGAGTCACGGCGTCACGCCGGCCGCAGATCGCGCCCGCCGAGCATCTCGTTGGTCGCGGCGATCGTCGCGCCGCATAGCTCTTGGCGCGTGAAGCCCGCTGCAGGTTACACCAAGGATGTTAGGCCGACGAAGCAGCATCTTCTCGGATGCACGCTCTCTATGAAGCTCCGCGTACGTGCGCCATCTGCTCGTCGTTTCCACCATATCCGCCAATGCAGGCAGAAGTGGCGGCCTGGCGCGACGCTGCTGCATGCTCAAATCTCGCTCTCGTCGGAGGCCGGGTTAAAATTCTGCGCAATGTCTTCGTCTGCACGCGCATCTCTCGGCGCGATCGTAGTGCTGCTACTCGTCGCGGCGGGACTATTTGGATTAGTCCGATGGATCGTTAGCCTGCCGCCGACCTTCGCTGCGCTCGTAATCGGCGCCTTTGGCTTCGTGGCCGCGAGACTTTACGAGTCATGGCGAGACAGCCGTCAACGACTGCACGACAAAAAGCGCGAAGTGTACGCGAAGCTTCTTGCGCCGATGATGGCATTACACCTTCAGATCGTCGAAGGTGAGGAGTCACCCGGCGCGCGCCTGAGGGAGAAGATGACCGTTCAGATGATAGAGGCGACGTTCGATGCCGTTCTCTACGCATCAGATGATGTGCTGAAGCTCTGGGCTCAACTCAGAGAGCCTACAAACGACGGCGGAATGACACTGTTCCTCTATATGCGACTGATCACGCTCATGCGGAAAGATGTCGGCGGAGCCTGCACCAATATCACCGAAGCGGATCTGGTGCGACTGTTCATCACACATTCTGATGCGGATTTCGAGGCATTCGCTGAATCGGCTGCGAAAGCAGCATCGAGAACATAGCCGATCGTTCGCAAGGGAGAGACACGCGGCCTAACTGTGCTACCTTTAGGCAGCCGTCAATAGAAAATCCTTTCCCATGATCGACCGTGTGCTCGGTGTGTGTTGAACAGACCGCGACTCGAAATGCTAGCTTCTCGGTCCTCGCCGAAGGCGGGACCGGCGTACTTCTGGTCGATGTCGTGGTGGCTGCCCGGAGTGACGGTGAACGGTGAAGCCGGCCATCTGCAGAGTCGAGCAAAAAGCGGTCGGCGTCACGCCGGTTGCAGGTTGCCACTCATAGCGCGCAACTGGATCCGATTTGTTAGGCCTGTCGGGCATGATTAGCCTAGCCATTCACCTATGCCCCCCCATTGTCGCTCCAGATCACGAGCGGGAGCAGCGCCGAGCACACGTCGGAGATCATCGTGCACAGCGATCATGCTCTGGTGCCCGTATCTGTTGTAAATGTCTTGCCCGATTATGGTGGCCTCCGGCGACGAAAATCCATCGGTTGTTGCATGCAGTTTGCAAAGTTGCGTGAGATACGGCTTGAGTTCCGGCCGCAGAGCTTTTCGAAAGGCCGAATGATTTGGATTGGTGACGTTATCGAGGGAACTAACGCGGGCGCGTACAGTGCGGGCGTAGGCATCCAGTTTCTGCGCTTCTTCGATATTCCCCTTGGCGCGCTGTTCGTTAGCCGCCTTCACTACAGCTTCCAGTATCTGGGCGCTGCGGTTTGCCTGAGTTGCGGCCTGATTGTAATCCCGGACAGCCATGCCTCGTGGCCCCAACAACAACTTGATGCTTTCTTCAGGGTCGGTGGGGCGCTTGCGGGCATTCCTAATCACCAGCGCAATACTTAACACACCAATGGTTCCAACCGTCCAAACCGAAAAGGTGAAGACATCCATAGCGGTTCCCCCCCCATTCGATCTTGGGACCTAGCTGTTGCGTGACAGGACGCGGTTCCGACTATTTCTTCGTTGACGATTTTGCGACGAGTTGCTTCGTATGCTCTTGCGCGGCCACTGCTGATTGGAGAGCGCGCGCCTTGCGTGCCTCGCATCCATTCCTCGCGTCACCGACGCAGGATTCCGTCGCGACGTCCCATTTCTGACAGTCGAAATAGCATGGACGGGTCGGCGTCTGCGATCGTGCTGCCGCGTTCTCGGTCGTTTGTGGGGCGGCCCTGTTTGCCATCATGCCGGCACACTCGTTCATCTGTGCACCGATGCAGGACTGTGACTCCGGATTCCACGACTGGCAATTGTACGGACATGTCTGCGGGGCGACTTCCCCGGGACAGCCGCCGGTGATCTGTGCGCTGTCGTTGCAACTGTTTTGGCAGTCGGCGATCGCCTGATTGCAAGGGGCCATGGCTTTGGTGATGCAGGCGTAGTCTGGCTGCACGGGTACGCCGTCGATCTCGAGCGGGCCACACGATGAGATGGCCGCGTTCACGCAAGGCGACTGAGCGGCCTCGCAATTCGAGTGACACGTTGCGTTCGCAGTATCCGATTGAGACAGACAGCACTGCGAACAGCCGTTGTTTCCCGGAGGACAGTTGGTCAGGCACTGGTCAACGGTCTCGCCGGCCGCGAGGCCCAGGGAAAAGAGTGTCGATACAAATACGAAGACCCGGAGATTGCGTTTCACGAAGCTCCTCTTTCTCGATCGTCAGTTCGGTTGGGGATTAGTGCACGAAGACTTTGCGCTTCTTCATGTCGTTCGTCAATGAATCCAACTTGCCATCGCATTACGCCGGGCCGCACTGACGGCGAAGAGCTCGTTGTATCGTTGCGATATGGACCCGATGCGCCATTCGAGACACTCTCGGTTCGGCTGGGGTTGTTCCTGAAGTGGCGACCAGCATGGCAACGTGAGGGAGGTGTCGACGAGTCACCCATTCCCGACGTGCCGGAATCCGCGCAACCTGCGCATCAGGTGATCAAGGGAATTTCTGTCTTCGCGTGGGCACGCGATGGTCATCTCACACTCGCAATTTCAGGCGGAGATGGTGATGTCTATCGCGTCACGGAAAGATGTGGAGCGTGCCAGCCATCTCGAGCGCTTTTTGATGGCCATCGACCTACAAGTCATCGACTCTCACCTGGAGTCTCCACGATGCGTCTGTCCCAGATATCATCCCGCGATGTTTCGCCGTTGATATGAGCGGCGAAGAGCCATAAGCGAGATACGCATTCGCGAATGCGTTCGGGAGACGCCATCAATACAGGAGCGTTGTCCTGTTCGGTATCATTGATACTATCGTTTCCATGCCGATTCAGCGTTTCCGTGTCGTTTTTGAGGATATTCGAGCGATTCGTTACACCTACTACGTTTGCACGATGTTCGGTGAGCGCAAAGCGATTGTCATCGCTGCGAGCGTTCACCAGCGCGACGTAGCGTTCGAACGGCAGGTCTATGCGGTCCCCGACGTCGCGATTGTGGATGGAGACAGCCCGGAATCCCCGGATCTCATCGATCGAAATGAATGGTGAGCGGCCTGACTTCGCGCTGAAGTCCCACGGCGCCCCAGCCGACGCGTAATCCAGAATAAAACGCTCGTGCTACGATCAGGGATGATGTTCCCGCCTCCTGTCCCGGAGATCCCCGTGGCCAACGTCGACGACGCCGCTGCCTACTATGTCAGGACGTTGGGCTTCACCTTCGATTGGGGCGACGATCAAGGCGGTATTGCGAGCGTCTCGAGGGAAGTTGCCGACTGTTCATTGCCAATCGCTCCTTCCGAGAATCCTACGGCAATACAGGGCCGATTCTTTTCTGGCTCAATCTCAACAGCAGGATTGAGGTCGACGAGCTCTTTGCAGAGTGGAAGGCCGCGCAGGCGAAGCTCGTTTCCGAACCCGAGGATAAGCCGTGGAAGCTGCGCGAGTTCATCGCCGCCGACCTTGACGGCAACCTCATTCGCGTCTTCTATGATTTCCGGAATGACGTGTAGCGGCTTACCCGAAAGGATCATGGCTCGCTGTAGTGCGGTACATCGCCAATGCTAGACTGACGAGCCCATCCGTTAGCAAAGGCGAACCCAGCGTGAATCGCAATAACACTGATAGTCATGCATCCACGAGGATCCGGGGAGCGATCGTTGTTTTCACGATTCTCCTCGGTGCACCGTCTCTCCGCGCTGCGTGTCCTCAGTTCGATCCTCCCGCCGTCTACAACAGCGGAATGAATGCCCCCTCGGCCATGGTCGTCGCCGACTTCGACAATGACGGACGCCTCGACGTCGCATCGACCTATATCTTTGCCGGGCAGATCGGGATCCTCCTGCAGGCTCCGGACGGCAGTTTCTCCTTTTTCAACCTGTTTTCCTCACAAGGAACGCCGACGGCGCTGGTCGCGGCCGACTTCAACCGCGACGGAACGATGGACCTCGCCGACGCGACCGTACCGAAGGCGGATGAGGGGTTCCCATACAATCCCCGGCCCGATGAAACCCATCACGCGAACTGACGTCGTGCGCATTGCCAGCGATGGGCGTCGCGAGAGCGACGAGGACACAGTCGTCGTCGAGGAGCCGCTCGAAATTCGCGTTGGCGAGAAGGCGGTCTCGGTCACGTTGCGCACTCCGGGCGACGACTTCGATCTCGCGGCCGGGTTTCTCTTCAGTGAATCGATCGTGCGCGATGCGAAAGACATCGCGACGATCCGTCACTGGGGCTCACCGAATGTCGTGCGTGTCGATCTGCGGGAAAACACGCGCGTCGATCTGCAGCGATTGCAGCGACATTTCTATTCGACGTCGTCATGCGGTGTTTGCGGCAAGGTCTCGATCGATGCGTTGCGCGTGCAGACCTCCCCACTCGTGTCCGAGGTGCGCGTTGCGTCGGACGTCATCGTGGCGTTGCCGGATGCGTTGCGAGCGCAGCAGAAAACGTTCGACGCGACCGGCGCGATTCACGCCGCGGGCGTCTTCGACGCGAACGGTACGCTGCTGCGATCGCGCGAAGACGTCGGACGGCACAACGCCGTCGACAAGGTTCTCGGCTCGTTTTTCCGTGAAGGCGTCGTGCTCGATCAGCACATCCTGATCGTGAGCGGCCGCACGAGTTTCGAGATCGTGCAGAAGGCGATCGTCGCGCGCGTGCCGATTCTCGCAGCGGTCGGTGCGCCGTCCTCGCTCGCCATCGAGCTGGCGCGCGAGTTCAATCTCACGCTCCTCGGCTTTGTGCGCGATGGACGATGCAACGTCTATGCGGGCTTCGATCGCATCGGTTAAGTTATTGTTGCGGCCGGTGAATGTTATCCGTATGATGTCGATATGCTATTTTGTCATAAACGGTACTTCGGCATCCACTGGATGCTCGCGGCTCTCTTCATCCTCACCAGCCTCTCGTCCACCGCCGCGATTCCACTCGGCAATAGTTCGATGCCCGACGGGTCGGGAGTCGGAACTACGGTCGCGCTCGGCGACTCCTGGTTCTTCGCCGCCACGAATGCGGACGGCGACCGACTGATCTGGCGCACGGATGGTACGGAAGCCGGCACCTGGCCGTTGACGGATTCGCTCGGCGGCACGGCCTCGGAGCCTACCGTCGCCAACGGCAAGCTCTTCTTCCGCCAGATCTCGACTACCGGCCAGACGCTCTACGTGAGCGACGGCACGGTCACGGGCACCCAAGCTCTCGGCGCGATTCCCGGCCATTTTATCGGCTGGATCGGAACCGACTCCCTCCTCTACCTCATTACGCGGGACGCGGCACGACAGGTCACGATCCTGACGCGAAGCGACGGTACTGTGGAAGGAACGTCGGTCCTTCGCGAGTTTGGCCGAGACTCTTCCGTCTACGACGGCAACCGGCAGGGACATTTCTTCTACTTCCAGGTCGGCAACGAGGTCGATGACACGATCCGCGGCGTCTGGCGATCCGATGGCACCGCGGCCGGCACATTCCGGCTGCTCGAGCCCGGATCCGGCCGAACGGAACTGCATCGGGCACAGCCGGTCGGTGACGCAGACGTGTTCGATAGGAACAATCAGGTATGGACCACCGACGGGACCATCGCCGGAACGCGACCGCTCTTTCCGCCAGGTTCGTCGGTCGTCGGATCCGTCGGCGGCTTCGTGTACGTCTGGATCCAGGGCGAGCTGCGAACGATCACCGGGGTCGGCGGCCAGGCGACGTTCGTCGCGACCATGGCAGACCGGCCGACCGTGAGCGCATCGGATGGAAACCGTCTCTTCCTGACACGACACGAAGCGCCGCACTTTGTCGGAGTCACCGACGGCACGACCCTCGGAACGCGCGTGCATCCGTTGCCGTTCAACAACCTCCTGTACTACCTGCAGGCCGCGGGCGGTTTCGCGTACTTCCCCATGTACACGGCCGCGTTGGGACAGGAACTGTGGCGCAGCGACGGCACATCAGCAGGTACGACGATCGTCCGGGACATCTTTCCGGGAGTGAACGGCGCAGAGGTGGGCAGCCTCGTGGCAGTCGGCGACCGCGTTCTCTTCAATGCCAACGACGGAGTGCATGGCATCGAGCCGTGGATCACGGATGGAACGGCCGAAGGCACGAAGTTGATGGCCAACATCTATCCGGAGTTGACAGTGCGGGGAACCGTGACGGCTGCTGAAACCGGAGCACCGATTTCGGACGCCGTCATTCAGGTGTCGATCTGCGAAGCCGAGTTCGGCGCCTGCCAGAACCAGAGCTTTCCGGTCGACGCAAACGGTGCATACACGATCGAAGGCCTGACTCCCGCTACGCACTGGTTCACCGCACGACACACCGGTGGCGACTTCATTTCGCAGAACTGGGATTCGCAGGACTGCGAGCCGTGCGATCCGCGAACCGGAACCTCCATCGAAGGCACGCCCGGCGCGACGCGCGACGGAATCGATTTCGTGCTGCAACGCAGCGGAACCATCACGGGCAAGATCACTGACGCGAACGGAGCCCCGGTCGCGGGAGTCGAGATCGTGGTGGCGAAGACCTTCGGTGGACCGACGGTCGCACGTGCGATCTCCGGCTCCGACGGCACGTATGAAATCAACACGCCGATTCCTTCGAACGATTCATTCCTCGTCTACACGACGGATCGCGCTGGTTACTCGGGGGTGATCTATCCGTCGACCTCGTGTGCGGCAGGATGCGACAGCGCGAGCACGGGAACCCCGGTGCAGGTCGCGGCAGGCAGCACTCGCGAGGGAATCAACTTCACGGTGAAACCGTGGGGACGAGTCCAGGGACGCGTTCTCGACAAGGTCAGCGGAAAAGCAGTCACCCTCACGAACAGCCCGCTGCGGATCAAAGCGTTCGGCACGGGCAACGAGATCTATCATTTCTTCGCGTCCGCACTCGTCACCGGCGCGACCTACACTCTGGCTCTGCCGGATGGCAGGTATCGCCTGCTCCTCGAGCCGTTGACCCCCGAGACTTCCGCGTATCGCACGACGTGCTATCCCGACATTGCGTGCACGCCGACCGACTTTCCGGCGAAGGGCGTGGCCGTCTCCGCCACTCCGGGCACGACGACCCCCGGTTTCGACGTGACCCTCGATCCGATCGGCGGCTCGATGGAAGGACGCGTCACCGATCGCAGGAACGGCTCGCCGCTCGCAGGCATCGTCGTCCGCATCGTCAATCAGAGTGGACTGGGAGTCGCGGCCCTGGTGACGGACAGCAACGGTTTCTATACGACTCCTCCGCTCCTGCTTGCGGAAACGTATTCGGTGGAAGCCACTGGTCGCGCACCGTGGTTCGCGTCGAAGCTGGAAGGCATTGTGATCGTCGGCAAAGAGGTGAAGAGCGGCGTCGATCTTCAACTCGATCGCCATGCGCTGGTCATCGGCCTGGTGCGCGATGCGACTACGCTGAAAGCGCTCCAGGGAGTGCAGCTCGAGCTGGAGAACGTCAATCCGCTCGGTACCGGCGCCGGTGCCGATACGAATGAGCGAGGACGATTCACGACACCCGGCGTGCGCGCAGGAACGTACCTCGTCACCGCGCGAAAGAGTGGTTGGAAAACGACGACCACGACGGCGACCGTGACCACGGGATCGACGGCGGAACTGGTCATCGCGATGCCGGCAGAATGCGGTCCGAGCAGCGCACCCGCCGTCATCGACGTTCCTTCCACTGGCGGCGACGCAACGATTCCGATCGCGGATAACTGCACGCGCTGCGCGTTCAGCACGTCGCCGTTCGTCCACGTGAAGCAGAGCTGCAGCACCGGTCCGATCGAGCTGACGGTCGATCCAAATCGTTCGAATCAGCGGCGGGAAGGAATCATCGTGCTCCCCGGTCGGACGATCACCATCCGGCAACGCGGAAACTGATTCACGGCATAGTTGCACCCTCTCCCCACTAGCGGGGAGAGGGTGCCTGAAGGCCGGGTGAGCGGATTAAACATGTCATTACGCCATAAAACGGCACTCGCCGCGTTCCTCTTTCTCATCACGCTTCCCGCAATCGCCGACATCCCGCGCGGCAATGGCTCGGTGTGGTTCACTCCCTCGGTCCCGTACTACGGCAACTGGTATTTCCAGGCCTCCCGGCCAGACGACGGCACACAGGTGTGGCGTACCGACGGAACGGAAGGAGGAACCCGCCCGTTCACCGATTTCCTCGGCGGCTCCTCGGTTGGGCCGAAGGTCGTCGACACCAAGCTCTTCTTCCGTCACTCCACGACAAACCCGCCCGAAACGCTGTACGTCAGCGACGGTACGATCGCGGGAACGAAACCGCTCGCCGCAATCCCCGGAACATTCTGGGACTGGGGATCCACCCATGACGTTCTCTACATCGTTTCGCGCGACGACAAAAAGCAACTGACCTACTTCATGCGCAGTGACGGGACGCCCGAGGGGACGTCGGTCATTCGCGAGTTCGGTGCGAATGCCTATGCGTACAGCCTGGGCTCGCGCGGAAACATCTTCTACTTTCACGTTGGCAGCGCGATTGACGAAACACTCAGCGGCATCTGGCGATCGGACGGCACCACGGAAGGAACGTTCCGGTTGCTCGAGCCGTCCATCGGCCGAACCGATCTGCGCAAGGCACAAGTCATCGGTGACGCCTATCTCTTCGACAGAGACGATCAGGTGTGGATGAGTGACGGCTCGATCGCGGGAACGCGCGCTCTCTTTCCGGCGCCGTCCTCCGTCATCGGTTACGCGGGCGCAAAAGTGTATGTGTGGGTCGCGGGCGAGCTGCGCACGATCACCGGCATCGATGGCCCGTCGACGTTCGTCGCGAACATGGAGCGTCCAACCGCGAGCGCGGAGGTCATGAACCGCCTTTTCCTGCTGCGAGACGAGTCGCCGCGCTTTCTCGGAATCACCGACGGCACGACTGCGGGCACGAACGTATTCGCAATTCCATCTGCCAGGTTTTCCCACACCCTCGAAGTTGCCGGTAGCTTTGCGTTTTTTCAGAGGGCGAGCGAGCACGGGACTGAGTTGTGGCGCACGGACGGAACCGAGCAAGGCACGACGATGGTCAAAGACATCCTGCCGGGTTCGTTCGGGAGCGGTCCCGGAGACTTTGTGTCCATCGGCGACCGCGTTCTCTTTTCCGCCGATGACGGACGACACGGACGCGAACCGTGGATCACGGATGGAACTGCCGAGGGAACGCGGATGCTCGCGAACCTCAACACGGAGCTGACGATTCGCGGGACCGTGACTGATGCGCAGACAGGAGCGCCACTGCCGAACGCTGTCGTTCAGTTGTGGGACTGCTACTGGTCCTCGGGACCAGGATGCTCGGGAACGGATTTTCCGGTCGATGCGAACGGCAACTATGCGATCGAAGACCTCGCCAGCGGCGGTGGATACTGGCTGACAGCGCGCACGCCGGATGGTCCGTACATCTCGCAGAACTGGCAGGGGCAGGACTGTCAGCCGTGCGATCCCAGGCAGGGAACGAAGATCTCGGACACCCCGGGAGTGACGATGAACGACATCGATTTCGCACTCCGGCGCAGCGGAAGATTTCTGGGCCGCATCACGAATGCGAAAGGAGCTCCCGTTGCAGGCGTCGAAGTGCTGGTCGCGAAGACCTTCGGCGCGACGCCTGTCGCACGCGCGATCTCGCGCACCAATGGCACTTATGAAACGAGCGCTCCCATCCCTTACACAGAATCGTTTCTCGTCTACACGACGGACCGCGCCGGTTACTCCGGCGTGATCTATCCATCGACATCGTGCGCCGCGGGATGCGAGAGCACGAGCACAGGGACCCGATTCCACGTCGCCGCCGGCAGCACGGAAAGAAGAATCGATTTCACCGTGAAGCCGTGGGGAACGATTCAGGGACGCCTGCTCGACGGAATCACCGGCAAAACAGCAGTCCTCGCCGGCAGTGCGGTGATCGTGCGCGCAGGCGGGATCAACGCGATCCTCAATGGCGGACAGTACACGTTGTCGCTGCCCGACGGCCGTCACCAGCTCGTGTTCCTGCCGGCCACCGAGACGTCGCCGTATCGGACGACAGTGCGGGAGACGCCCGTCTCCGCCACACCCGGCCAGACCACCACCGGTTTCGATTTGAGTCTCGTGCCGATCGGCGGCAGGATCGAAGGGCGCGTCACCGATCGCAGAACCGCCGCACCCACCGCCGGCATCGTGGTCCGCATCGTCAATCAGAGCGGCCTCGGCGTCGCCGCCGTCGTCACCGACAGCAACGGTTTCTACGAGTGTCCCCCGCGCCTGCTTCCTGAACGCTACTCGGTGGAGGCGACCGGTCGCGCGCCGTGGTTCGCGTCGACGATCGAAGGCATTGAGGTTGTCGGCCAAGAGGTGAGGAGCGGAGTCGATCTGCAACTCGATCGACATGCGCTCATCATCGGACTGGTCCGCGATGCGACGACATTCAAATCGCTCGCCGATGTGCAGCTCGAGTTTCAGAATGTCGATCCCCTCGGCACAGGCGCCGGTGCGGATGCAAACTCGCGCGGACGATTCACGACGCCCGGACTGCGCGCAGGAACGTACACCGTCACGGCACGCAGGAGTGGATGGAAGACGACGACCACGACTGCGACCGTGACAGCGGGATCGACGGCACAGCTGCTCATCGCAATGGCGGCGGAGCCGAATCCGACGATCACGATCCGTCAACGATGAGACTTCTCGTTCGTTGTTTCATCGCGCTGGCCATCATCTCGCTGGCGGGCTCTCTGTCCGCCGAGCTTCGGCTCGGGAACGACTCCCTCCGGTCGACGATCCGATCTGTCGGACCGGCGTGGTTTTTCAGGAATGACGAAGACGCAACACTGTGGCGCACGGACGGGACAGCCGCGGGCACGTGGGCGCTGACCAGCGTCGAAGAGGGGCACGTCCCGGACGCGCAGGCAGCCTTCGGCGGGAAGCTGTACTTCGTGCAGAGCCGCCGCTATCCCCAGTACAGTCTTCGTGCGACGAACGGGACCGTCGAAGGAACGCACCACGTCCTCGATCTTCCCGAGGGACCCGTGGATCACATCGCCGCGAGCAACTCTCTGCTCTTCGTGTTCCTGCAGAAGGACTGGAACCCTTCGACCACGCTTTCCCTCATCCGAACCGACGGTACCGGCGCGGACACTCAGCTGCTGGCAGACTTTCCGTCGGAGTACGGCATCCTGCACAGCTATTCGATGGGAAACCTGCTGTTCTTCACGAATTCGAAGAGAGACGCCTATGAGCTCTGGCGCTCGGACGGCACGGTTGCCGGTACGTTCAAGCTGGCGGAAAACAGGTACGGCATCCCCTGGCTGGCCTCTGCCGTGACGGTCGGAGGAAAGCTGTTTTTCGAGATGGGCATCAAGGTGTGGATGTCCGATGGCACCATCGCCGGAACGTCCCCGTTGACCCCGCAGAGCTCCAATCTCTTCGGAGCCATCGGCGACGCGGCGTACATCAACAGCAACTACGAGCTGTTTCGAATCGACAGCACCGGCAAGGCGACTTCCGTCAGGAAGTTCAGCGTGCCGACGTTCGGCAGGAGCGATGGGGAGCGTCTTTTCCTCTTCGCGTATACGCAGCCGTACTCGCTCACGATCCGCGAGGGCACACAGGAGAAGACCGTAGCGCTCCCCGCGTTGCCGGAGCTCCGTGAGCACGTTTCCATGGGTGGGGTGACTTATTTCCCAATGAAGATGGAGTCGGGCGACGAGTTGTGGAGAAGCGACGGAACGCCGGAAGGGACGATGCTGCTGAAAGACATCGCGCCGGGCCAGCGCGACGCACAACCGGCGCAATTCGTCCGGATCGGCGATCGCGTTCTATTCAGCGCGAACGACGGGATCCATGGACGCGAACCGTGGATCACGGACGGAACGACCGAGGGAACGCGGATGGTCCGCAACATCGCTCGCGAGATGATCCTGACGGGTATGGTCACGGACGCTGCCACTGGCGAGCCTCTTCGCGATGCGGTTGTGACGCTGTGGGGGCCGCCGTTCTGTTCCGGGTGTTCGGTCGAACAACGCGATTTTCCCGTAGAAGCGGATGGCCGCTTCACGATCGAAGGGATGCCCAGCGGGAAACACTGGCTGAGCGCGCGCAGTCGAAGCAATCGCTTCATTCCGCAGACGTGGCCAGGTCGGGACTGCGTCGCCTGTGATGTCACCGCGAGTCTGCCGATCATCGGCACGCCCGGCGTTACGCAGGATGGATTCGACTTCGCGCTGAAGCGCAGTGGCGTGATCTCCGGACATGTTCTCGATGCGCACGGCGGTCCTGTTGCCGGAGTCGAGGTGCGCGTCACGAAGCGTTACGACGCCACTCCACTGATGCGAACGATCTCGCGCGCGGATGGCTCGTGGGAAACGATGGAGCCGTTGCCTGAGAACGAATCGTTTCTGATTCATACGACCGACGCCGCAGGCTACTCGGGCGTGATCTATCCAGCGATCTCCTGTTCCGCGGGATGCAGCATTCAAAGCGGAGGCGTGCGTGTGCGCGTGCGAGCCGGTGAGACGCGCTCCGGCATCGACTTCACCGTGCGCCCGTGGGGGAAAATCGAAGGACGCATCATCGATCGCGTCTCGGGTCGACCCGCCGCCATCGGCACGGAAGGCTTGCGGCTCACGACGTTCCCCGCGCATCCGGCCTTTCCGATTCTCATCAGCGGAAACACATTCAGCGTTTCGCTCCCCGACGGCCAGTTCCGCCTTCTCTTCCGTCCGACGAATGCAGACGCGCTCTATCGCCCCGCGTGGTTTCCCGGCCTGCCCTGTTCGACGCCGACATGCTCCACACCGCTCGGTTATGCCGTCACCGGCATCCCCGGTACGACGATCCGCGGACAGGACGTCGCGCTGGAGCCGATCGGCGGCCGGATCGAGGGCCACATCACCGACGCCGAGACCGGCGCTCCCGTCGCGGCCATCGACGTCCGCATCCTCAACAACGGCGGTCTCGGCAGCGATCGCACCATGACGGATTCCAATGGCTACTACACGAGCACGGCACGGCTGCCTCTCAGCTCTTACTCGGTGCAGACCACCGCCCGCCCACCCTGGTTCCCTGCGACGTACGGCGGAGGCGATCAACCATGCCGTCCGTTCGCATGCGCAGGAACCTCGGTCGACATCGTGGACAACAGCATCAGAAGCGGCATCGACTTTTCCATTCATCGATACGCGTCGGTACGCGGAGTGATCGCGGACGCAAAGAACGGTCAGCTGCTCGCGCGCGTGCACGTCGAGTTACGCAACGAGGATCCCGCGGGCGACAGCGTTGAAGTCGAAAGCGATGCGACGGGCCAGTTCACGGCATCCGGTCTGCGGCCCGGTTCCTACACGCTCACGGCGACGAGTGCGGGATGGAACACGGCCGGGCAGATCGTGAACATCGCACACTACGGCAGCGAGACCAACGTGCTTCTGGCGATGGAACCATCGTGCGAGGTCACCATCACTCGCCACGAGATCGTCGTGCCGGCAATCGGCATTACGGCAACGATTCCGATCGCGGATGGCTGCACGCGCTGCGCGTTCAGTCCGACACCGTTCATCCGGATGCGCAGCAGTTGCTCGAACGGCGCGATCGAGTACACGGTCGAGACCAACACGACGAACCATTCACGCGAAGGCGTGATCGTGCTGCCGGGCGAAACGATCGTTGTGAAGCAGCGTTGAGGAATCGCGCTACCAGATCTTCGGATACTTCCGCGGATTCGACTCGCGCATCAACTCGTATACGCCGCCGAAAATCGTTTCGCGATTCGGCTTCGACCAGTAGTCTCCGTCGGAGCCGTACGCGGGACGATGCGCTTTCGCGGCGATGACGAGCGGCTCGGAGTCGAGCCAGTCGTAGCCGTGATCGCGCTGCACGACCTGCTGCAGCATGTACGCGGTCGCGCCGCCCGGCACGTCTTCATCGACGAACGCAACGCGATTCGTTTTCTTCAGCGACTCGACGATCACGCCGCGCACGTCGAACGGCAGCAGCGTCTGCACGTCGATGACTTCCGCGTCGATGCCGACGTTCGTCAGCAACTCGACCGCTTCCATCACGATCTTCAGCGTCGCGCCGTAGGTCACCAGTGTGATGTCTTTGCCTTCGCGAAGAACTTCAGGGACGCCGAGGGGGAGCGTGAAGTCGCCGACGTTCGACGGCAGTTTCTCTTTGCTGCGATAGCCGTTGAGGACTTCGATGACGATGGCCGGATCGTCGGAACGCAGCAGCAAGTTGTAGAAGCCCGCCGCCTGCGTCATGTTGCGCGGAACGCAGACGTGCATGCCACGCACGAGGTTGATGATGCCCGCCATCGGCGAGCCGGAGTGCCAGATGCCTTCGAGGCGATGACCGCGCGTGCGGATGATCACCGGCGCTTTCTGCCCGCCCGCGGAACGCCAGCGCAGCGTCGCCAGATCGTCGGACATGATCTGCAGTCCGTACAGGATGTAGTCGAGGTACTGGATCTCCGCGATCGGACGCAGGCCGCGCATCGCGGTGCCGATGGCCTGACCGACGATCGTGCACTCGCGGATGCCGGTGTCCATCACGCGCGAGATGCCGAACTTTTCCTGCAATCCGAGGCAACCCTGGTTCACGTCGCCGAGCTTGCCGACGTCTTCGCCGAAGATGATGACGCGCGGATCGCGGCGCAGTGCCTGTTCGAAGGTCTGATTGAGGATCTCGAAGCCGTTGAGCATCGGCGCATCGTCCGCGTACTCGGCAGGGACTTCCGGAACCTCGGGCGCCGCGCTGAGCAGATGCGCGCCGTAACGCTCATCGCCTTCCTGCTGGCGCTGCGACAACCATTGCGCCGCTGCTTCATCGCGCGACGTGATGACCGCGCTCGCAACCGCGCGCACGGCATCGCGGCGATACGGCGACTGATTGCGCTGCAGTTCCTGTTTGAGCTCAGTCGCGCCGAGGCGATCGAGGATCGCGATCGCTTCCTTCACTTCGACGTCGATCGGCTCGCGATACGCCTTCCATGCGCGACGTTGCGCATCGCGCACGATCGTGATGTCTTCCTTTTCGAGATCGTCGAGCTCCTGCGCGGTGGCGATCCCCTGCGCGATCATCCACTCGCGCATTTTGCGGATGCCATCGAACTCGACTTCCCAGTCGAGACGCTCTTTCGACTTGTAGCGCTCGTGGCTGCCCGAGGTCGAATGGCCTTGCGGCTGCGTGACTTCGGTGACATGGATGATGGCCGGGACGTGCTCCATCCGCACGACCTGCGCCGCGGAAATGTACGTTTCGCAAAGCGCCGCGTAGTCCCACGCTTTGACGGTGTAGAGGTCGTAGCCCTGTTTCGATTTCGGCTCGCGCTGGAAGCCTTTGAGCAGCTCGGAGAGATCGCCTTTGGTGATCTGAAATTCGTTCGGGACGGAGATGCCGTAACCGTCGTCCCAGATCGAAACGATCATCGGGATTCCGAGCACGCCGCCCGCGTTCAGCGATTCCCAGAACATCCCTTCGGCAGTGCTGGCGTTTCCGATCGTGCCCCAGGCGATCTCGTCGCCGTTGCGCGAGAACATGTCGGCATCCGGAATCCCGAGCTCGCGATAGAGGCGCGACGCCCATCCGAGTCCGACGAGGCGCGGCATCTGCGAGCCGGTCGGCGACATGTCGGCGGAAACGTTGTATGCGTCGGTCTGACTGGTCCAGTCGCCGTTCGCGTCGAGATAGCGCGACGCGAAGTGCGCGTTCATCGAACGGCCCGCGGACCACGGATCGTGCTCGACGTTCGCATCGGCGTAGAGCTGCGCGAAGAACTCGTCGAGCGTGGCGGCGCCGACGGAGAGCATGAAGGTCTGATCGCGGTAGTAGCCGGAGCGCCAGTCGCCTTTGCGGAACGCCCGCGCCCATGCGAGCTGCGCGACTTCCTTGCCGTCACCGAAGATGCCGAACTTGGCTTTTCCGGTGAGGACTTCTTTGCGCCCGATCAGGCTGGCGTGACGGCTCCGCACGGCTACGCGGTAGTCGTCGAGGATGCTCTCGCGCGTGAACTGCGTGCGCGTCTGGGTTTCTGGTGTCGACACGAATCGCTCTCCGAAGGGGTGGTGTACTGCCGCAGAGGCTCTGCGAGTCGACGTCCCGTGGGAACCGGGTCACCGCTCAGGATTCGAATCCTAGCACGGCGCTTTCGGGAGCGACGGTTGTCGGTTGTCGGTTTGTCTGTGCGGCATCGCTCGAGTCACAGACAACCGAGAACCGACAACTGACAACCCCCGACAGGCATCAATCTCCTCCGGCTCGCGTGAGCCTGGTGAGCATGAACGGCGCAATCATCTTCATGAGATCTCTCCTCGATACTCCACGCGGTCACGCTCGAACCAGCCGTACAACGTCGGCAGGATGAGCAGCGTGAGCAGCGTCGATGTGATCAGACCGCCAATCACGACGGTTGCGAGTGGTCGCTGCACCTCGGCACCCGCGGACGTAGCGAGCGCCATCGGGATGAAGCCAAGACTGGCAACGAGCGCTGTCATGAGCACGGGTCGAAGACGAATCTCGGCACCCTCCACCACTGCTTCTTCGACGCTCTTACCCTGTTCGCGCAGGTGATTGATGTAGCTGACCATCACTACGCCGTTGAGCACCGCCACGCCGAACAGCGCAATGAACCCGACCCCCGCTGAAATGGAGAACGGCATCCCTCGCAATGCGAGGAACAGCACACCGCCGACGATCGCGAACGGAATCCCGGTGTAGATCAGCGCTGCCTGCTTCACCGAGTTGAAGGTCGTGAAGAGCAGCACGAAGATCAGGAACAGTGCGAGCGGAACGACGATGAGCAAGCGCGCCGATGCGCGCTGCAGGTTCTCGAACTGCCCACCCCATGTCGTGTAGTACCCGGGAGGCAACTTCACCTGCGCGTCGATCGCTTTCTGCGCCTCGGCCACGAAGCTGCCGATGTCGCGTCCGCGTACGTTCGCCTCGACGGCGATGCGGCGCCGCGTATCTTCCCGCGAGATCTGCGCCGGTCCTTCGATGAGATTGATGCTCGCCACCGATGACAGCGGAACCATGGCGCCGTTCGGCGCCGGCACGTGCAGATTGCGAATGGTATCGATGTCACGACTGGACGGATCGGTGAGCCGTACGACCATGTCGAAGCGCTGTTCGCCTTCGTAAACGAGCCCCGCACTCTTGCCGGCGATCAGTCCTTCGATCAGATCGTTCACGTCCTCGACGTTGATGCCGTAGCGCGCGATGGCCGCGCGATCGGCTTTGATCTGAAGCTGTGGCAGACCGGACGTGGCTTCGACCTTCACGTCTTCGGCGCCTTCGATTTTTGTGACTACCGCGCCGATCTGATCGGCGGTGCGCTTCAGCACGTCGAGATCGTCACCGAACAGCTTGATGGCCACGTCCGACCGAACGCCAGCGATCAACTCAGCGACGCGCAACTCGATCGGCTGCGAGAAGCTGATCGAAGCCTGCGGCACCTGCTTCTCCAGGGCGTCGGACATCTTCTCCACCAGCGCTTCGCGCGTCTTCGCGGTCTTCCACTCCGATTGCGGCTTCAGGCCGATGTAGAGATCGCTGAAGTCGATGCTCATCGGATCGGTCGCCACTTCTGCCCGGCCCGTCTTCGAGACAACCTTCGTGACCTCGGGGAACTGCATCAGCACGCGCTCGACGGCCGTCGTCGTGCGGACTGACTGCGCCAGCGAAACGCTCGGGAGCTGCTGTACCTGAATGGCCAGCGCTCCTTCATCGAGGCGCGGAATGAACTCGGTTCCCAGGAACGGGAAGATCGCACCGCTGACGATCACCAGCACGAGCGCGATGGCGAGCGCCTTCTTCCGGTGTTGCATCGTCCAGGCGAGCGACGGCTTGTACCACCGCTTCGCGAAGCGGATGATCGGGCTTTCCTTCTCCGAGACGTGTCCGCGCAGCAGGAACGTCATCGCCGCCGGGACATACGTCAGCGACAGCAACAGCGAGCCGACCAGCGCGAAGATGACCGTGAGCGCCATCGGCTTGAACATCTTTCCCTCGATGCCGGTGAGGCTGAGGATCGGGAGATAGACGATGGCGATGATCGCCACCGCGAACACCACCGGACGACCCACTTCGACGCATGCATCGAGGATCGTTCGCTCCGGCGGTTCCTTCGAGCCGTGATGCTGCGCCTCCGCGCGCCGCCGCACCACGTTCTCGACCATGACCACGGCGCCGTCGACGATCAGTCCGAAGTCGAGCGCGCCGAGACTCATCAGATTGCCCGAGACGTGGAAGACCCGCATCAGGGTCGCGGCGAAGAGCATCGAGAGCGGAATGATGCTGGCCACCAGCATCGCGCCGCGCCAGTTCCCGAGCAGCAGGATGAGCACGAGGATGACGAGGATGGCCCCCTCGACAAGGTTCCTGACGACTGTGGAGATCGTGCGGTCCACGAGGTCCGTGCGGTCGTAGAACGGAATCAGCTCCACGCCTTTCGGCAGCGTCTTCCTGATCTGTTCGACGCGTTCTTTGACGCGCCCGGCGACCGTGCGCGAGTTCTCGCCTTTGAGCATCATGGCGATGCCGACAACGACCTCGCCTTTGCCGTCCGCGGTAACAGCGCCCTGCCGAACGGCAGCGCCGGTCACGACCTCGCCGACATCGCGCACGAACACCGGCACGCCTTCCGCCGCGGTCTTGACGACGATGTTCGAAATGTCTTCCGCCGACTCGACGAGGCCGATGCCGCGCAGCAGATATTGCTCGGAACCGCGCTCGATGTACGCGCCGCCGACATTCGCGTTGTTGGCTGCGACCGCCGCGAGCACGTCACGCATCGACAGGCCGTACGCCTGCAGCTTTGCCGGATCGAGCTTGACCTGATACTGCTTGGCGAAACCGCCGAAGCTGTTGACTTCCGCGACGCCGGCCACGCCCATCAGCTGCCTGCGAACGATCCAATCCTGCACCGTGCGCAAAGCCATGGCGTCGTAACCGCTGCCGGGCGCGCCGGTGAGCTCGTACTGATAGATCTCGCCGAGTCCGGTGGAGATCGGACCCATTTCAGGGGAGCCGATGTTCTCGGGAATCTGCTCGCGCGCTTCAGAGAGTCGCTCGAGAATCAGCTGCCGCGCGAAGTAGATGTCGACGCCTTCCTCGAACACGACGGTGACGGCCGACAGACCGAACTTCGACACCGAGCGGATCTCGTCGACGCGAGGAAGACCCGACATCGCGACTTCGACAGGGAACGTGATCTGACGCTCCACCTCCAGCGGAGCGAGCGACGGAGCAGCGGTGAGCACTTGCACCTGCACGTTGGTGACGTCGGGAACGGCGTCGATCGGAAGGCTGCGGAGGCTGTAGACGCCCGCGCCGATCAGGATCGCCACCATCAGCAGCACCAGCAGGCGTTGCGAGACAGAGAAACGAATGAGTGCGTTGATCATTAGTGACCGTGCTCCCCCATCTCACCCTTGAGCATCCGGGTCTTGAGGACGAAGCTGCCTTTGGTCACCACGCGCTCGCCGGCCGTGATCCCGGCGATCACCTTGCGCACTCCATCGGCCTGGCCGCCGACCTGAATCTCACGCGCCTCGAAGTGCGCGGGCTTGTCCGAAGGGACGAAAACGATGGTCT
>DASYLL010000274.1:0-12566 GCA_036009605.1 Thermoanaerobaculia bacterium
GATTCATCCGCCTCTTCAGCGCGTCTACGGACCGCTCATCGAGCGCCACGTGCGTCGCGATCCACGCCTCGCCCTTCTTCTCGAAGAACCCCACCGACACCGGATAGTCGAAGCGCCGTGGCCCTGCGCTCGCGGGATTGAAGTAGCGCACGCCATCGATGATCTCGTTGTGCGGCAGATGACTGTGGCCGAACACGACGACGTCCGCAGGAGCGGAGCGCAGCGACGCGATCACGCGCGATGCCGGCTTCTCCGGACGCGGAAGAATGTGCGTGAGCACGATCCGCAGCGTCCCGAGTTTCGTTCGTACGATCTCTTCACCGGACGCGTCGTCGTTGTTGCCGTCCACAGAAGTCACCGGCGCGAGCTTGCGCAGCGCGTCGACGATGTGCGCGCCGCCGATATCGCCAGCGTGCACGATCGCATCGACGTCACCGAACAGCTGCGCGACCGCGGGATGCAGCACGCCGTGCGTGTCCGAGATGACGCCGATGCGCGAGATGCGGCTCATTCGGAGCCGACGAGGTCCCTCGGCCGATACGGCGGCACATCGACTGTCTTCAGACCGAACTCCTTCGAGTGATCGTCCATCACACCGATCGACACGGTGCTCGTCGCGCCGTTGAACTCCAGCGTGAACTCGTACGTGAAGTGCTGCTGACCGGGCGTGAAATCGGCCGCGGAGTACGTCTTCGTCTGCTGCTGTACGTCGCTCATCACGCCGAGAACGCCGCCGGTGGCGACGAACACGGAGAACTTGCCAGGCTCATTCGAGATGGTGGATAGCGAAATAGTGGAAAGCGCTTCGATCGGAATCGTCACGCGCACCGGCGCCGACCAGCGCGTGCGGCTGGTCTTGTCGATCGTTCCGATCTCGACGTGCAGTTTGATCGATCCGTTCGCATCGGGACGATAGAGGTTCGCGATGACGCGGTCGCGCATGCGCGTCGCATCCGTCTTCTCGACGTATTCGCGCCGCGAGCGCACGGCGTACTCGCGATTCTTCGTCCGCACGCTGATGTCGCGCGACTGGTTCTTTCCGGTGTCCGGCGTGCGATACGCGAGCGAGTAGTAGCTCGTCAGATCCTCCGCGACGCGCGGCAGGAGCGAAACGATGTCGCTGCTGCCTGAGGCCGTGAGGCCGCCGGTTTCGCGCGCCAGCTCTTCGAGCGCGGTGGTCTGGTTCATGAGCGTTTCGTAGTCGCGGGCGTTGCGGCTGAGATCCGGCGGCTCGCGAGTCTCCGCGGCGGAAATCGTCGGCGTCCATCCGAGTCCCGGAGGATAAATGGGATAGAGCGTGACGCCATGCTCGTTCGCCGTCCGTGCGACCGCTTCACGAAATCTCTCGGTGGTGAACTCGGTACCGGTGGACGGTGCAAAGCCGGTGGGACTCATGCCCATCGTCACGCCGAAGTCGCGCGTCGCGAAGATCACGATCTTGCGTCCGTCCGCATCGGACATGCTGCGAATGAGTGCGGTCAGCTCTTCCGTCTTGCGCTGCAGGCGGAAGCGTGCGAAATGCGCATCCGCGCGAAGGTCCCACAGATCGATGCTGTCGAGATTGACGCGGCGTCCCATTTTCTCCGGCGTGAGCGTCTCGTAATACGCACGCGCAAATGCCTGGCGGCGGATCACGTCGTCGGGACGCGAAACGCCAGTGCTCTGCGTCTCGACCTCGCGCAACGCCGCTTCGAGCAGCTTCGTGTTGTCGGTGAACGTCTGCAGGGTGAACGCGATGTTGCTGTCCCAGAAAACCACCGCCGCGGCATCGCCCGGACGCACGACTTCGTGCATCGTTTTGCGCAACTGCGCGAACATCGGCCGCGTGTGAAACGACGGCATCCCGAAGCGCTCGACAAAGAAGAGGATCGTCCGCTTCGCCGCGGGTGCGGTCGTGGGTGCGTCGCCCGCGCGCTCGTCGCCGTGTTCGGGGCGGTACTCCGCGAAGTTCGTGATCGGTTGCAGGCGGCCGTTCTCGCGGATCTCGAAATCGTCCGTCGTCAACCCGGTCACGCGCTGTCCCCGGCGATCCGTGACGAAGACATCGACGTTGACGAGCGAGACGTCGATCGACTCCCCGGTCGCCGGCAACTGCTGCTGCGCGAAGATCGGACAGGCGACGACGATCAGAAGAAAAACAATCAGGCGACGATTGAGCACCATGAGAAGCCTCCGGAACGCACTACCGATCGGTTGCAGTATTCCGCCTGTGCAGTCGCAATGCCGCAATTTCTTGTGAAAACTCAATGATTTAGCGTGCTCCGCGTCCGCGGATCAGTACACTCTGTCTCAGAATCCGGCCGCGTGGCGCAAAACCGGCAGCGGCGGAAATCCGACGCTATGAGCATCCCCGAACCCGACGATCCGCGCGCGACCTTCGAGCACTTCAGCAACGAATACGCACAGGCGCTGCAGGCGTATTCGGCGATCGAGAACCAGGCGTCGACGCTTCTGCTGATGGGCTACACCGACGATCTGCGTCAGTTCATCGAGCAGTTTCTGACGATGGCGCGCAACACACGCGACGTGGCGCAGGAGCGCGGCGAGACGCATTTCGCGGAATGGTTCACGGAGCTCGTGCAGAAAGCCGAGAAGCTGCGCATGAGCATTCCGGGTTGAGACTTTTTTTACCCGCGCACGGCCTGATCGAAGTCGTCGAGCGCGTCCTTCACTTCCTGCAGGGAGATCTGTCCGCGCCCTCTCGCTTCCGCCACGATGACATGCGGCAAGTCCTCGGAATCCGCCGAGCGCTCATGCCGCTCCAGCCCGGCGAGAACCGGATCGTCACTCTCTCCGTAGCGCCGAAGTCGCACTTCCGCGAAACCAGCCGCAAGCAGGGTTGCCTCGAGAGTCGCCGCGTTGTACAGAAACTGATGGCCCCATCCGCGGAACGCTTTGTTGACGGCGAAGCACGCATCCACTCCTTCACGCCCCGCCGCGGCAGGAATGAGTGCGTACTGCGTGCGAACGGTCCAGTCGAGGTTTGGCGTCGACAGCCGCAACACACCACCATCGGCGAGACTGGCCCGGCACTCTTTCAGAAAGCGGTATCCCTCGTCGTAGGTAAGGTGCTCGAGAAAGTGCTCCGCAAAGACGTAGCGGACATTGCGAAAGGGAAGTCCCCGTCGCACATCGAGAACCATGTCCACGCCGGGATGCTGTTCCAGATCGATGTTCGTCCATCCCGCCAGCGCCTGCGGGCCGCACCCGATGTGCAGGCGCTCGGCGGACCGCGCAGCCAGCACCGGCCGCGACCGATGACGCAGCCGCCGCGAAAACGCGCGCATCGCCTTCAGGAAACGTACATGCAATCCCAGCCCGAGCCTCATCGCCGGCATTCTATGATCGCCAACGTTAGAATCGCCGCCATGCTTCGCGCACGCGTCCTCGTCATCGCTCTCCTGCTGGAGGTCTCCCTCATGTCCGTTGTTACCGCCGCCCCCGCGGCAAACCTGCACCCGCGCATCGACGCTGCCGCGGCGCGCGTCGAATCGAACGTCGTCGCTGTCCGCCGCGATCTGCACGAGCATCCCGAGCTCGGCAACCGCGAAACACGCACCGCGAAAATCGTCGCCGACAAGCTCCGCTCCCTCGGCATCGACGTGCAGGAAAACGTCGCGCACACCGGCGTCGTCGGTCTGTTGCGTGGCGGAAAACCCGGCCGCGTCGTCGCCTTGCGCGCCGACATGGACGCGCTCCCCGTCACCGAACAGGTCGACATCCCGTTCGCATCGAAAGTGCGCACGACCTACAACGGACAGGACGTCGGTGTCATGCACGCCTGCGGACACGACGCGCACGTCGCCATCCTCCTCGGCGTCGCCGAAGTGCTGGCCGGCATTCGCAACGAAATCCCCGGCACCGTGAAATTCATCTTCCAGCCCGCGGAAGAAGGCGCGCCGGAAGGCGAAGAAGGCGGTGCGGAGCTGATGATCAAAGAGGGCGCTCTCGACAATCCGAAAGTCGACGCGATCTTCGGACTGCACGTGACGTCGCGCTTCCCGGTCGGCGAGATCGCCTACAAACCGGAAGGGATGATGGCCGCGGTCGACTCGTTCACGATCGTCGTGCGCGGCAAGCAGACACACGGCGCGTATCCGTGGCTCGGCGTCGACCCGATCGTCGTGGCCTCGCAGATCGTGCTCGGACTGCAGACCATCCCGAGCCGCCAGCTCGATTCCACCATGGCGCCGTCGATCGTCACCGTCGGTGCCATTCACGGCGGCGTGCGCAACAACATCATCCCGGATGAAGTGGAAATGATCGGCACGATCCGCTCGCTCGACGCGAAGATGCGCGAGGAGATTCACACGCGCATCCGCCGCACCGCGGAAAACATCGCCACGAGCGGCGGCGCGACCGCAACCGTCACGATCGAGAACGGCTATCCGATCACGTTCAACGACGCAGCACTCACCGAGCGCTCATTGCCATCGCTCCGCAACGCAGCCGGCGCGAAGAACGTGCGGCTCGTGAATGCAGTCCTCGGCGCCGAAGACTTTTCGTTCTTCCAGCAGAACGTGCCGGGATTGTTCTTCTGGCTCGGAACGCGGCCGGTGAACCAGACGCCGGCAGAGGCAGCGTCGAATCACTCCCCGCTCTTCTACATCGACGAAAGCGGCCTCGCCCTCGGCGTACGCGCGATGTCGTACGCCGCGATCGATTACCTCACTGCTTCTTCGGCGCGACCGGAACGCTGACGAACCCGTAAGTCTTCGAGACTTCATCGAGCACGCCGACGGCCAGTTGCTTCGTGTTTACGTTCACCATCACGTCGAAGTCGTACGTGAAGTAGCTGGCGTTGGCGCGCGCGAGGTCCTTTTCTGGAATGTCGAACGATTGCGTACGGCGCGTGACCTCGCTGACCTCGCCCAGCAGGCCGCCGGTGATCGCGTAGATCGTGAACGCACCGGAATGCTTCGTGCCCTGCGGCAGCAGCGTCAGCGCGTTGATCGGAATGCGCACTTTCAGCGGTGCGGACTGCGTCTTGCGGCTGACCTTCTTCGCTGCCCCGAGTTCGGCCTGCAGCTGGAACGACGACTCGATCGGCGCGCCGTGCAGCATCGCGAGCACGCGGTCGCGCATGTCCGTGTCATCGGACTTCTCGACGAACTCGCGACGGGAACGAGCCGTGAGCTTGCGGTCCTTCATCCTCACGACGATCTTGCGCGCGAGGTCGACGCGACTCGCGGTCGCGCGATAGGCGAGCGAGTAGTAATCCGACATGTCTTCCGCGAGACGCGGCAGCAGCTTGCCGGACTCCAACGTCCCGTAAGTTGCCAGACCGCCGGTCTTTTCGGCCACTTCCCTGAGCGTCACCATCTCATTCATCAGAACGTACTGCGAGACGTCGGGCATGGCCGGATCGGCAGGCTTCCCGGCATCAAGGCCGGTCGGAAAAACGGGATAGATCGTGACTCCCGAGGCGTTGGCGTTCGCGATGATCTCGCGCACTGCCGGGCGATTATCGATGTCGGCACGCTCGTTCGGCGGAATGATGCCGTTCTCGACGCCGGCGGCGTAGTAGTACTCAGCGCCGGTGTACTCGCCGAGGCGGTGTGAGGCCAGGAGCAGCACCTTCTTTCCTTCGACGCCCGCGAGTCCCTTGAGCAGCGTGTTGATCGTGGCGACGCGGCGGTTCATCTCCAGGCGCGCTTCCAGCGCGTGAGTGCGCGCTGCGTGTACGGCGGTTTCGTCGGCCGTCGGACGACTGGCAGCCTGGAGGCCGCGCGAGGCAGCCATCGCCGCTCCTGCCGCGTCGAATTCACGCACCTCCGCTGCCGAGGCCGCAGCGAGGGAGGTCCTTTCGTGAAGAACGCCGATGCACTGGCGAGCGACGTCATCCAGATGCTGTTCGACGAGATCGACGTCGCTCGTCGACTCCAGAAGCACATTCGCCTTTCCGTCGAACGTCACGAGCGAGACGGAATCGCCGCCGTGAATGGTCTCGCGCACGACCTTCTTGATCGATCCGATGAACGGCTCGACGCGGAAGTTCGGCAACTTGAAGATCTCGATGAAGATGACCAGCGTGCGCCGCTGGCTGGGCTGATCGGGAGCGCGCTCGACCGTCGGTTCGCCCTCGACCGTCATCACCGCGCGCGCTGCCGCGCCGCGATACTCCGCAAAATGCGAGAGCTCCTGCGGCTTGCCGTCCTCGAGCACTTCGAAATCCGCGCGCGTCAGACCGTGCACGCGCTTGCCATCCGAGTCCGTGACGACGACATCGACGTTGACGATGGCGACTTCGATCGTTTCGCCGAGCGACGGAATCTGCGCGGTGGTCGAGCCGGTGAGAAGGAGCAACAGCGAGGCAATAGCGACGATGCGACGTCGAGCGGTCACGGGGAACCCTCCGAGGGTTAGCGGGGCATCATTTGTTTGAGACGGGTGAAGTAATCCGCGCCGGAGAGCCACTGCCCGCCGTCGATCACGAAATTCTCACCGGTCACGTACGAGGCGTGCTCGGAGAGGAGGTACGACGCCGCGTTGGCGACTTCTTCGAGCGTCGCGAAACGGCGCAGCGGAATCGTCTTGCGGATTCCTTCCATGATCATCGGATCGGGGAAGAGCCGCTCGGCCGCACCCGGCGTGTCGACCGGTCCCGGCGCGATCGCATTCACACGAATCTTGTGGCGCGCCCATTCGACTGCGAGCGTTCGCGTCATCGCGAGAACGCCTGCTTTCGCACTCGCGGAGTGAATGACACCCGGGCCGCCCGTCCATGCGTAGTTCGCGATCACGTTCAAAATGACCCCGCCCTTACCGCGCGCGATCATTCGCTTGCCGACCGCGCTCGAGCAATAGAACGTGCCGTTCAGCACGATCCCGATCACGGAGTTCCAGCCGTTGACCGTCAGCTGCTCGGCCGGAACGATGAAGTTCCCCGCGGCATTGTTGACGAGAAAATCAGCGCCGCCGAAATCGCTCTCGACCTTCGCCGCCATCCCTTCGACGGCATCCGCGTCGCGCACGTCGAGCACATGAAAATGCGCCGCGTCTGCACGGCCGGTCTCGGAGCGGATCTGTTCGACGGCCGGTGTGAGCTTCTCTTCCTTGCGACTGGCGAGGATGACCCGCCCGCCCAACTTCGCAACCTCGCGCGCAACCGCGAACCCAATGCCGGTGGCGCCGCCGGTGATGATGCCGGTACGGCCCTCGAACGTTTTTTCTGGAAGCATTCGGACGACTCTCCCTCTCTACAGCAACTTCAGACCGGCTCGGACGAAGTGCCGGAAGTCGAGATCATACGTGATGAGCGGGATGTCGTGATCGAGGCAGGACTGCGCGATGAGGCAGTCCGCAGTGTCTGCTTTGAACCCTCGCCGCCTGAGATCCGCGCGCAACGATGCAGCTCGTCTCCAGTAACCCTCGTGAATGACGAGAAGCGGCACACTCGACACGTAATCGACGGCGGCCGGCGGAATGTTTGGGTTGCTCAGCAGCTCGGTGAGTACTACCGGCGGTAGATACGCGAGATGCTGATCGAGAGCATCTCGCGCCGCGAGACTTGCCTGGTCGCGCAAGCCATCCAGCAGGCGGGCGAATGCGCTCGTATCCAGTCCAATCAACGCTTACTCTTCCGCACTTCCCGGATGTCATCCATGTCGAGATGAACCTTCCCTACAAGGCTCAGCACCTTCTCGTACACGCCCGTTCGCCGCGCTTCCTCACCTAACTTCCACGCTTCTTCGCGCGCGGCGGCTTTCTGTTCCGGCGTGAGCTGGATGCTCAGCCAGTGTGCCCAGTGATCGAAAGGCTCCTCTTCCGGCTTCGCTTTCTTCTTTGCCATACCCGCCGATTCTCCCTCGGACTCCTTTCGCCCGCAAACCGCGGTCCTATAATCCCGTCCCCATGAAGCGGCTGTCCGTTCCCCTTCTCTTCCTCGCGCTGCTCGCTGCCTGCAACGGCGGCGAGGATGGTCCGAAGCCTCTCAGCGAGCCGGGCGAGAAGCTGTACGTGGTGCGCGGCGTCATCCTTTCGCGCGACGCGGCGGCCAACACGGTCAACCTCGATCACGAGCGCATCCCCGACTTCATGGAAGCGATGAAGATGGATTACGCGGTGCGTGGCGTGAAGGTGGAGACGCTGCCGCCCGACCAAACGCGCATCGAAGCGAAACTGCACGTCACCGAGCGCTCGTACTGGATCACGGACGTGCGGGCCCTTCCGTGAGCGACGAGCGTCGCCTGTATCAACGCCTGACGCTCGTCGAACCGCTCGACGGGTGGTTCGGCGATTTCGCGGTGCGTCTCGTCGACGTCAGCGCGACCGGCGCTCTCATCGAATACGAGGAGCCGATTCACGACGACGCCCGCGCGCTGCTTCGCTTCTACTGGCGCGGCAATGAGATCGAGGTTCTGGCCGAGACGGCGCGCACGGTCGAACATCGCTCGGGCCTGAAGTTTCTCGAAGAGCACGACCTGCTCTGCCATCTCATCGCCGAGTCGGCGAAGGAGATGCTGCTCGCATTCGAAGCCAACGCACGCGGCGATCGCGAAGGGAACCTGGTCGGCGACGACACGATCACTTCCGCATGGCGCCGTCCCGCGACGGGCTACGTGCGCTGGATGTTCAACGACGGGCAATGGCAATCCGAGCTCGCCGCGACCTCCCATCAGCCGGAACACGGCTTCACGATCGCGGCCGGCGAATCGGACGACCAGGTCGCACTGCTCTGCCACACGTACGAAAGTGGCGACGCGGAAGCACGACGCCTCACGCGCATGCTCGCGGAACTGAGCGTGGCCGGCGTTAGTTAGTCAGCCCGCCGATCAACAACACCGGCACGATCGCACCCGCAGCAACGTTCGTCACATCTTCCGCGACGATCGCCAGACCGTTCGCGCCGATCATCGACGTGAGCGATCCCGAGCTCTGCGAGGTGAGCGGCCGCGCAAACAACTCGCCATCACGCGCAGAAACGTGCACGCGAACGTACACGCGCCGATCGCCGATCGATCGCAACGGCGCATCGAGCCGTGGGTGCACCATCGGCGGAAAGAAACTCTCCTGACCCATCGCCTTCCGCAGAGCCGGAGCCGCGAAAAGATGGAACGACACGAGGCAGGAAACCGGGTTCCCCGGAAGTCCGAAAATCACGCGATCGCCGCGTCGCGAGAGCACGACCGGCTTTCCTGGTTTCATCGACACGCGCCAGAACTTCGTCTCCGCGCCCAGCGCCTCCAGCGCCTCTTTCACGAAGTCATACGCACCAACCGAAACGCCACCCGACGACAACACGAAATCCGATTCGAACGCCGTCTCCAGCGCCGCGATCGTCGCTTCGCGCGTATCGCGCACGATGCCGAGAACTCGCGGAATCGCGCCGACTTCACGCACGAGCGCGGCGAGCAAATGGCCGTTCGTGTTCACGATCTTCCCCGGCGTGAGCGTCTCGCCGACGTCGATCAGCTCATCGCCCGTCGACAGAATCGCCACCGTCGGACGTCGCCCGACGAGCACCGTCGTCTTCTGCACCGCCGCGAGCATCGCCATCTCCGCCGCGCCGATCCGCACGCCGCCGCGCAAAACAACATCGCCAACGCGCATGTCCTCGCCACGCCGCCGGATGTTCGCTCCGCGCGCGAGCGCCTTCGTGATCGTCACGACCTCGATGCCGCCATCCGTCAACTCGACCTGCACGACCGTATCCGCGCCTTGCGGCACGAACGCACCGGTCATGATCCGCATCGCCGTTCCCGCTTCGACCACACCAGACGAAGGATGTCCCGCCGGAATGTCGTCGATCACACGCAGCTGCACTGGCAGATTCACGAGGTCGTCGACGCGCACCGCGTAACCATCCATCGCACTGTTGTCCGCGGGCGGCATGTCGTGCGTCGCGACGACGTCTTCACGCAACACGCGTCCGAGCGTCTCATCCAGGACCACAGCCTCGGCGGGACCGACAGAAATCTCGTCCATGACCCGCGCCTGCGCTTCTTCGACGGACAGCATCGCGAGATCATAGAATCACTTCTTGCAAGGGAGCCCATCCATGACCGCAACTCGTCCACGCACCGAACGCATCCCCGTCGCCATCCTCGGCGCCACGGGATCCGTCGGACAGCGCTTCATCCAACTGCTCGCGAACCATCCCTGGTTCCGCGTCCACGAAGTCGTGGCCTCCGATCGCAGCGCGGGCAAGACGTTTCAGGACGCCTGTGACTGGCGCCTCGAAACGCTGGTTCCTGAAGATGTCGCGGCCCTCACGGTCAAATCACTCGGCGTCGATCTCGAATCGCGCCTGCTCTTCTCCGGACTCGACTCCTCGGTCGCGGGCGAAGCAGAAGACGATTACGCGAATCGCGGCTGTGCCGTCGTTTCGAACGCGCGCAACCATCGCATGGCCGCTGACGTGCCGCTGCTGATCCCCGAGATCAATCCCGATCACCTCGACGCGATCGAGCTGCAGCGCAACCGCCGCCCCGGTCGCGGCTACATCATCACCAACCCGAATTGTTCCGTGATGGGCATGGCCATCGCGCTCGCACCGATCGAGCAGATGTTCGGCATCGAAGCCGTCCACGCCACGACGATGCAGGCCATCAGCGGCGCCGGCTACGCGGGCGTGCCGTCGTACGCGATCCTCGACAACGTGATTCCGTACATCGGCGGCGGCGAAGAAGAGAAGATCGAGACCGAGCCGAAAAAGATCCTCGGCGGATGGAAGGACAATCAGTTCACCCACGCGCCGATGACAATCTCCGCACAGGTCAATCGCGTCCCCACGATCGATGGCCATCTCATGACGATGTCCGTGCGCCTGCGCAACAAAGCCTCGCTCGACGCCATTCGCGACGCGCTCGAATCCTTCACCGGCGAACCGCAGCGCCTTGGACTTCCCTTCGCACCGAAACGTCCGATTCACTTCCTCGACGCGATCGATCGCCCGCAACCGCGCCTCGATCGCGATCGCGAAAACGGCATGGCGGTGAGCGTTGGCCGTCTCCGTCACTGCCCGATCCTCGACTTCCGTCTCGTCGCCCTCGTGCACAACACGATTCGCGGCGCCGCCGGCGCGGCGATTCTGAATGCGGAGTTGCTCGAGGCGAGAGGACTGTTGTGAAGAAGGTTGTCCGTTGTCGGTTCTCGGTTCTCCGTGATTTCCCGCTCGGGCGACACGCCGCAGACAACCGACAACCGACAACCGACAACTCCCTCTCGGGAGCACGCAGATGCTCGTAATCAAATTCGGCGGCACTTCCGTTGGCGACGCCGATCGCGTCGCCAACGCCATCGACATCGTCGCCGAGCGCCGTCATCTCCAGCCCGTGATCGTCGTCTCCGCGCTCGCGGGCGTCACCAACGATCTCGTCTCCGCCAGCGAAGCGGCGTGCGCGCAGGATCCGAAGCGCGTTGCCGAGATCATCGCCAGCGTGCGCCGTCGCCATGAAGAAGTGGCGCTGCGGCTCGTGCAGCACAAGTCCGACTTTCTCGAATCGTTCAACCGGCAGCTCTCGAAACAGATCGAAGAGATCGAGACCATCCTCCGCGGCATCGCCCTCCTCGGCGAGATCACGCCTCGCGCACGCGACAAAGTCATGTCGATCGGCGAGAAGCTTTCGTCCGTGCTCTTCGCCTACTCGATGATGATGCGCAAGCTCCCCGGCGAGCATGTGCACTCCGAAGAAGTCATCTGGACGGATGACAACTTTGGCGGCGCGACGCCCGACATGGACAGGACGCGCGAGCATGCGCGACGCGTCCTCATCCCGCTCCTCGAACGCAATCACATCCCGGTCATGGGCGGCTTCATCGGCCGCACGAAATCCGGCGCCACCACGACCCTCGGACGCAACGGTTCCGATTACAGCGCAGCCATCGTCGGCGCCGCGATCGGCGCGGACGAAGTGCAGATCTGGACCGACGTCGATGGTCTGCTCACCTGCGATCCGCGCCTCGTGCCCGGCGCGCGCGTGATCGATCGTCTCTCGTTCGAAGAAGCCGCCGAGCTCGCACAGTTCGGCGCGAAGCTCCATCCGCGCACGCTCGAACCGGCCGTCGAAGCAAACATCCCGGTGCGCGTGCTCAACACGCATAACCCGTCATCGCCCGGCACGCTGATCACGCGTACGACTGACGCATCCGCTGGCCCACGCTCCATCGCCCGCAAAAAAAACATCACGATGGTGCACGTCGCGTCGAATCGCATGCTCGGCACGCACGGCTTCCTCGCGCAGTTCTTCACGATGTTCGCGCAGCTCGGCATCTCCGTCGATCTCATCGCGACTTCGGAAGTCTCCGTGACGGTGACGATCGACGAGAAGCACGACATCGACGAATTGAGAAAGCGCCTGCTCACGATCGCCGACAAGGTCGAGCTCTACGACGGCCAGTGCATCGTCGCCGTGGTCGGACAGAATCTGATGACCGACTCGCGCGTCGGCGCACGCATCCTCGAATCGCTCGCCGGCGTCTCCGTAAAAATGATCTCCCTCGGCCGCTCCGGCCTGAATCTCAGCATCGTCGTCGACGACGCGAATGCGGATCGCGCGGTGCAGGCGATTCACGCGACCCTCTTCGAGCAGGTCCCGGCATGAAAAGAGTTTGGAGTGCGGCAG
>DASYLL010000275.1:0-3613 GCA_036009605.1 Thermoanaerobaculia bacterium
AGTACTTCGTCTTCAGCTCCTGATCGCTGACGGTCATCTTGAGCCAGCCGGTGTACGTGTCGTCGCCGTAGGTAACCTCACCGTTGCCCTTCATGTTCTGCTTCGGGCAGTCGATGTTCCAAGTGACGGTCTTGCCGTCGATCTTCACATCGCTGACCGTACACTTCGATTTCGGATCGTTCGGAACCGACTTCTGCGGATCCTTGAGGTCTTCTTCGGTGAGGCAGATCTCCGTGGTGATCGGCGGGATCGCCACCGGCATGTTCGGCATTTCCATCTGAAACTTCATCTGCCACTTGCCGGGTTTCTGCGGATGCGGTTGGTCGGCCGCGTAGGCAATCGCGCCGAGGGTGAGAATCGCGATTGTGGCGAGGGCGTATGTCGTGAGTTTACGCATGGGTTTCCTCCGTTGGTTGTTGGATCGAGAGGGAAGTATATGGCGCGAGTGTTAACGTTTTCATCATGGCGGCGAAACGAAACGGGCGAAGAAGGTCAACATTGAGGACGGTCCGGAGTTTTCCTCCCGGCCGGTTCTGCGGCCATTCGGCAAGAGTGAGATTGGCGTGCAGAACATCCGGGCAGCAGTCCTCGCGGTCCGTGCTGAGCGACTGAAGAAGCAGCGAAAAACGGGGTAGTTTGCCGGAGCTGGGCGACACTTACGACCCGAACGTCTTCATCAACTGTCCGTTCGATCGCGGCTACCCACCGATCTTCGACGCGATCGTATTCGCAATTCTTGACTGCGGATTCCGTCCACTCT
This sequence comes from Thermoanaerobaculia bacterium, assembly GCA_036009605.1. Classification (GTDB taxonomy): domain Bacteria; phylum Acidobacteriota; class Thermoanaerobaculia; order Gp7-AA8; family Gp7-AA8; genus QHVT01. The sequence goes on from DASYLL010000275.1 coordinate 761, forward strand.
GCGCGCGCGAACGAATGAACTCCGCGCAGATCCGCCTGGAGAAGATCTCCGAATTGATTCGGGACTCGCGCTCGATTCATGATCTATCGAGAGTCGAAACGAACGGTCCGTACTCGCTGCCACGATTCAACATGCCTCTCGAGCTCGGCATCGCCCTCGGGTGCGCGAAGTTCGGTGAAGGCAGACATCGTGATAAGAGTCTCCTCGTTCTCGACAGGCGGCGATATCGATATCATCGCTTCGTTTCCGACTTGTCTGGACAGGACATCAGCGAGCATCGAAACCGTCCTGCTCGCGCGATCGAAGCAGTCCGCAACTGGCTTCGCACAGAATCCGCCGACGCGGACATTCCCGGACCAGAGTTCATCACCGGTCGATACCCCACATTTCAGCGCGAGTTGCCGCGCCTCGCGGCGCTCACTCACCTGAACTCAACGAACCTCAGCTACGTCGACTACTGCTTCACGATTTCCGAATGGGTGAAAGCGAACGCACGCGCCATCCCTACGGCGTGACCCACCCCGCAAAATTCATCTGCCCGTTCTCGATCTTGATCATCGCCACCGGCTTGATCGGATTGCGATCCGGTCCCATCGTGATCGTGCCGGACACGCCCTCGTAGTCCTTCGTCGCCGCGATCTGATCGCGCACGAGTTTCTTGTCGATCGAATTCGCGCGGCGCGCGGCGTTCGCCCAGATGTGCAGCGCGTCGTACCCGAGGGCCGCCGTCGCTTCGGGTTTCTTGCCGTGGCGTTTTTCATATTCGGCGACGAACTTCTGCACGACGGGGCGCGTGTCGCCGACGAAGTAGTGATCGGAGAAGTATGAGCCTTCGATCGCTTTGCCGCCGATCTGGATCACGACCGGCGAGTCCCAGCCGTCGCCGCCGATGAGCGGTACGGTGATGCCGAGGTCGCGGGCCTGAATCGCGATCTGTCCGACTTCCGTGTAGAAGCCGGGGATGAAGACGGCCTGCGGCGATTGCGCTTTGACGGCGGTCAGTTGCGGACGGAACTCGGTGTCGCCACCGGAGTAGAACTGTTCGGCGACGATCTTCCCGCCGGCCGCTTCGAACTCTTTGCGGAACACGCCCGCGAGTCCGACGGAGTAGTCGTTCTTCTTGTCGACGAGGATCGCGGCGTTGTCTAGTTTGAGGTTGCTGCGTACGAACGCGGCGAGCGCTTTGCCCTGGTAGGGATCGGTGAAGCAGACGCGGAAGATGTACTCGCCTTTCTCCGTCACAGCGGGATTCGTCGAAGACGGCGAGATCATCGGAACGCCGTTTGACTGCGCGATCGGCGCAGCAGCGAGCGATTGATTCGACGAGTTCTCGCCGATCAGCACCGCCACGTCATTGCTCGTGATGAGCTTCGTGACGACGGACGCGGCTTCTTCGGCGCGGCCCTGATCGTCTTCGACCACCAGACGGATCTTGCGACCGAGGACGCCTCCGGCGGCGTTGATCTCCTCGGCGGCGATGCGCACGCCGTTGACCGTGGACGTACCGAACGCGGCCTGATCGCCGGTCAGCGCACCGTAGACCCCGACTGGAATATCACCTGACGGCTCCGCAGTTTGGGCTTCGCGGTCGGGGCGGCACGCAGCTGCCAGAAACGTCGCCAGCAGCGCGGCAATCAAAAAAAATCTCGCAATTTTCACTGTGCTCTCCGTGCGGCACTTAGAATGCCGCCGCCCCGGAGTTTATCGAAAGGATTCACATGCAGGCCAACGACATCCGCAAAGGCATCGTCATTCTGTTCCAGGGAGACCTGTGCAAGATCATGGACTTCCGTCACCACACGCCCGGAAACCTCCGGGCCATGGTGCAGGCCAAGCTCCGCAACCTCCGCACGGGCAACCAGTTCGAGCATCGCTTCCGTTCGAACGACGACATCGAGCAGGCGTACATCTCCCAGAATGAGATGGAGTACCTCTACTCCGACGGTCAGTCGCACCACTTCATGAACACGGAGAACTACGAGCAGATCGAGATCAGCGAAGCCGACCTCGGCGATGCAGCGGCGTGGCTCCAGCCCGGCCTGAAGATCCAGGTGCAGCTCTACGATTCGAAACCGATCGGCGTCGAGCTTCCGAAGACCATGAAGGTCAAGATCGCCGAGACGCAGCCGATGGTGAAGGGCGCGACGCAGTCGTCGTCCTACAAACCGGCGACGCTCGAGAACGGCGTCACGGTGCAGGTCCCGCCGTTCGTCACCGAAGGCGAAGAGATCATCGTCGACCCGACCGAGAACCGGTATCTCGAGCGCGCTCGCTGAGGAGCTCGCGGCTCGCAGGAAAGGCTACACTCCCCGCGAGTTCGCAAGCTGATGTCCTCCGTCAACTACTTGTGCATGCATTGCGAGCAACGTCTCGCCCGTCACGCGGGCGAGGCGGCACGCGCCTGTGAGCATTGCGGGACGGACACCGCAGTCACAGCTCCTCCTGACGGCGCGATCATCGATCGCTGCGCCGCGTGCGGTCATGAGGAGCTCTACTTCCAGAAAGACTTCAACCGCACGACCGGCATCGCGCTCGTCGCGATCGGCGCCGTCTTCGTCCCCTGGACGTACGGCCTCTCCCTCCTCGGCGTCACGATCCTCGACTACATCGTCTGGCGGATGGTGAAGGACGTGATCGTCTGCTACGAATGCCAGGCCGTGCATCGCGGCTATCCCGCGAACCCCGCGCTGCAGCCGTTCGATCTCATCACGCACGATCGGCATGTGTATGGCGAGGCGCCGCCGGGCGCCGAAGAAAAGCACGGCTAACCTGTCATCCCGAGCGTAGCGAGGGACCTGGGCGGGCGGGGCGCGAAGATCGAGCATGTCGCCCCGCCCACCCCAGGTGCCTCGC
>DASYLL010000276.1:0-31839 GCA_036009605.1 Thermoanaerobaculia bacterium
TTTCTCTCCTCTCGCCGGAGATCGAGCAGGTGACGTTCATGAAAGACGGAATCATGGCGCTCTCGGTGGCGCGCCGCATCGCTTCGAGGAGGTCGTTGGTCTCCGTGGTGGACGAGCGCAGAGAGTTCAATGCTGCCCGCCCTTCCGCCATCGCCTGGGCGAGCCATCCGGCCAATTGCTGCATGGCTTTGCGCAGGCGCGCCGGATCAAAGGGGGCATCCAGCGCATCGTCCGCGACCATCTTGCTCCCCTGGATCGTTTGCAGCAGCGTGTCGTGGATCTCTCTGGCCAGGCGCGTCCGCTCCGAAAGCCGCTCGTTGAAGCGAGCGTGCGCTGAAGCCTCGATCTGTTTCACACGAAGGCGAAAGAGTGCCCAGAACGAAAGCAAAACCAGCATCGCGCAAGCGACGCGGAATGCATTCGTCTGATACCACGCGGGCTTCACGCCGAAGCGCAACGTTGCGCCGCGCTCGTTCCACACACCGTCGTTGTTGCTGGCGATGACCCGAAAGATATAGTCGCCCGGAGCAAGACGATTGTAGAAAGCCTCGCGCCTGGAGCCGGCGTCCTGCCATTGCTCATCCACGCCTTCCAGCTTGTAGCGAAACCTCACGCGCTCAGGGATCGACAGGCTCGTTGCCGTGTAGCGGAAATGGACTCTTTCCGTTCCGGGCGGGAGAACGATGCCGGGCGCCGCGAGATATTGACGATCGGCTTCGAGCGACCGGATGAGGACCGGCGGCGGAAGTCTGTTCATCGCCATGCGCCGCGGATCGATCCACACCAGGCCGTTGTCGGTGGCAAACCACAGCCGTCCGTCCGTCGTTTCGACTGCGGTCGAAACGGTCCAGTTCATTTGCGGGGACCCACGCAGTCCATCGTTGAAATCGAAAACCTCGACGGCGGCGCGATGGGCGGGATTTTCGAGGATGCGCCGCACTTCCTGCGGCGGCAAGCGGATGATGCCCCGCATTTCGTTGAGCCATAGCGCGCCGTCGGCGGTCTCGATGATCCCGGTCACGGTACCGAGCCGCTTGCCGTTCTCGTCGAGCACGCTTCGGAACCTGCCGTCGCGAAACAGCGCCAATCCGAGCTCTCCCCCGAACCACTTATGAGCGCCAGATCCGCGAATGACGCGAATGCGGCCAACATCGATCCCGTCGGCTCTCGTATAGATCCTGCCCCGCCCGCCCTCGAGCAGCGCAACGTATTTTCTCGTATAGCCGAACCACGTACGGCCCTGCGGATCACGGAATGTCGCGCTGGGACCCTCCTGCGGCAGACCGGCAGGAACGCTGTGTCTCGACCAGACGCCATCCTGGAAATGAATGAGATCCTGATCTCCGACGCTGACCCACAGGCCGCCGCGCTCGTCGTCGCGGATCACTTCCCACATGATGTCGTCTTTCCCGAGAAACGGCGGTTGCGGAAAGAATTCGAGACTCAACCCTCGCTGCCTGTAGATTCCGCCACCTCCTCCCCACCAGGTGTCCCCGCGCGCATCGCGGGTAACGCTGGCGAGCCTCGAGCGCGTTTCGACGATCTCGACTTCGTCACCGCGAATGCGGCCGAGACGCCAGGACATCGCGCTCCCTGCATACAGGTCTCCGTCGGCGCCAGGGAGCAGCGTCAGTAATTGAACATTCGGAGGGAGAGCCACCGGCACGAAGTGGCTGTAGCGAAACCGATCGAGTCCCTTGCTTGTCGCGACCCACACACTTCCTTCGCGGTCCTCCAGGATCGGGCCGGTGTTTCCGGTCAGACCTTCGACGGTCTCGATGACGGCGAGCTCCGATTCAGGAGATCGCACTCGGATGAGTCCACCGTCATGCAGCGACTTGGACCAGAGGGCGCCGTCGCGGTCGAAGAGGATCGCGGATCTTGCGCTGCCGCCCCAGCGCCGCGGCTGCCCATCGATCGGCCGCAGAGGTCTCGTCATCTCCGCGATCCAGATCCTGCCGTCGCGTGCCTGGCCGATCTTGACGACAGGCGTGTTCACGGAAGTCGGCTCGAATCGTCTGGAACCGCGACGAAGAAAGACGAGCCGCTGGCCGGTGCCGACCCACAGGGTTCCCTGCCGGTCGACGAAAAGCGACCAGACTCGCTCGCCGGGAAAGTTCCAGTCGCTGCCGATGAGAACCCATCGCGACCCCATGAGCAGTTCCAGCCCGTTGTGCGTTCCGGCCCAGACCCGTCCATCCTGATCCGCCGCCAACGTGTAGACCTGCGCGGAAGGCAATTCCTCGGGCCGGCTGGGGACGGTGAGGGAGTCGCCCTTCACGAACGCCACACCGGACGGACGGAACGAGATCCACAATCCTCCGTCGCTTGTGGCCACCAGGGCGTAGATGTTGTGCGACGGCAAGCTCATACCGGGAGGAGGTGCGTATCGCTCGAAGGTGACCCCGTCGAAACGGAACAGACCCCGTGCGGTCCCGATCCACAAATAGCCATCGCTGGTCTGCGCCAGCGCACCGATCTGGCTCGGACCTCCGTCTTTCGCGGTCCAGCTGGTGTGATGGAGCTGCGAAAGGGAGCGATCGAGATTCGATGCGAAACCCGCTTCGCCGCTCAGGACCACCATCACGATGAAGACAAAGATGCGCATGTTTCCTGCTGCCGTCGACGACTCGCGCCACGCCGTCAGAGGGGGAGTAATCCTCTGCGGATGGCGATGGTCACGGCGTGCGTTCGATCATTCGCGCCCAGCTTCTCCACGAGGTTTTTGATGTGGAAGTTCACCGTACTCTCCGCGATTGCCAGCTCGTCTGCGATCTGCTTGTTGCGGTTGCCGTCGCGAATGAGCCGCAGCACGTCGAATTCGCGCGCAGTGAGGTCTTCCTCGCCGAGATGTTCCGCCAGCCGCGCCGCGACCTCGGGCGGAACGTGACGCCGGCCCGAATGAACGGACCGCACCACGGCCAGTAGTTCATCCTTCGGCATGCTTTTGAGAAGGTATGCGGCGGCCCCGGCGCGCATGGCGCGCTGGATCTCGCCGTCGCTGTCGGTCGTCGTGAGCATGATGATCCGCGCCCGCGGGAACTCTCCGCGGATGGTGATGAGTGCGTCCGTGCCGTTGGTACCGGGAAGGCGGAGGTCCATCAGCGTGACGTCGGGAAGGTGGCGCTTGAACTCCGTCATCGCCTCGACGGCATTCGTTGCCTGCGCGACGAGCAGCATGTCCTGCTGCGACCCGAGGATCGTCTTCAGGCCTTCCCGAAAGACGGGATGGTCCTCGACGATCAGAACTCGAATTGGCTCGCCCACAGACCTCCGATCGCTCCTGCAGAAAACCACAGGGCAAAACCTGCCGCATCCGGGGAAGTCGTGCGGCGGCGATGAGTCTACCGTGAGGGCAAGGCAGGATCATGATCATGTTGCAAGGCACGCCAATCGTTTTCGTCCTGGTGGACGACATCGCCACCCGGGAGTCCATCGAGCAGTCGATCCGACTGCGTGGATTGCGGGTGGAGTTTGTTTCCGCATCCTTCGATGGTGAGATGCTGGACGTTGCCGTGGAGCGTGCCCTCGAGCACGCTGGTGGCAACAACACCGAAATCGCCGGCCTCCGCGGACGCTTTGCGTCTCTGACGCGACGCCAGCGCGAGGTCATGGGTCTGGTTGCCTGCGGACTGCTGAACAAGCAGGTCGGCGTGGAGTTGGGAACCAGCGAGATCACGGTCAAAGCGCATCGCAGAAACGCGATGCGCAAGATGCAGGCAGGTTCGTTCGCGGAGCTGGTCCGGATGGCCACCAAGCTCGGACTTCCGGCAGACGTAGGGACACTAACCTGCGGCTCCGCGCGGGGCCATGTGATTCCGCACGCCCAGCCAGTGTGACAGCAGCCCGACTCCCCAACCGAGCAGTACCCAGACGGCCCAATACGGAGCACCGGTCAACAGATTGATGACCAGCATCAACACGACACTCGCCACGAATGTAATTGCATGAATGCGAAGACCGGTTCTCTTCTGTGCCGGGGTTGCGTTCTTCATAGTCTTCTCCCCTTCCATAGGCGGATCGTTGCAATCGATGCCTGGGTGTATCCGGACGGATCCGTGTCGCCGCCAAAGGCAGCTTTGCTCGTGATCGTATTGGTCGTGAGCAGCCCTCCAACGTACGGCGCAGGCAGGCCGCTGAGAATCAGTTGGCAGCGGACCGGGAAGAGGCCGGCCTCGGGCACATCGATGCCGAGGGCGAGGCACTCGCCACGTCCCCGAAACGAGATCGAGCCCAACTCGACTTCGGCATCGAAGCTCTGTCGGGCTCGATCCTCCGTCGGACCGAAGCAACCGCGCAGCGAGGCGACGCGGGCCTGTTTCGCATCGACGACCTTTCCGTCCTCGGCCTGCGTTCGTACGCTCCAGAACGAGAAGAAGCGCTCGCCGTCGGTCGGGAACGGTTCGAAGCCGGTTTTCGATGAGGCGCACCCGTCGGGAGTGGGCGGCTTCTGTTCCCGGATGCTGCGCAGAACGTAGATCTCCTCCAGAGGATCCGGCGCTGACGCGATTCCGGCGGGCGGGGCGCGCGGTGCCCATCCGATCGTCGGTGCGTGCAGGCTGTGGATGTAGATGCGATCCTCGGTCTCAGTCACGCCGGTTGTCTCAGGATAGGCGCCGCTCGGATCCTGCCAGTCTTCGGTGACGCGGCCGTCCTCATCGAAGGCGAAGACATGCCCGTACGGATCGCCCACCGGCAACAGAAATCGCGGCAGTCGTAGCAGGATCTTGCGCATGAACGGCTTTTGCGCGAGTCCATCCGCCGCCGGGTTGCGCGGTCTGAACAGCCCGACCCAGATCCGGCCGTCGCGTCCCCGCATCAGGTTGTCCGGGTAGCCGGGCAGGTTGTCGAGTAACACTTTTGCGTGCGGCGAGCCGCTTTGCACGTCGAGGTCGCGCACGCGGCTGTCGATCTTCCAGATCCGGTAACGGCCTGTCTCCGACACGAACAGCATTTGTCCGTCGGACGACAGCGCGATGCCATTGGCAAACGAGAAGCCGTGAGCCACCACGCGAGTGCTCTTTGCCGCAGGGTCGTAGACGAGCACCCGGCCGGTTGCGGCTTGTTCCAGAATGTCGAGCACGCTCGCCTCGTAGGTGCCGCCCCAGTCTCTGGGCGCGAATCGTCCGGACGCGTCGGTGAAGTAGATCAATCCGTCCGGCGCCACGACGATGGAGTTGGCGTAGCGAATCGGATCATCGACGCTCACGCGATCGGTCAGCAAGGTGATGCGCGCGTCAGGAGCGATGGCGAGCAGACCCCTCATCGCGTCCGCGGCGATCATTCGTCCCTCGGCGTCGAACGCGAAGCCGAGGACTCGCCCGCCGGTGTTCGCGAAGACCTCCTGATGTCCGCCATCAGGATCCATGCGCAACAGGCTGCCGCTGGTCATCGCTGTGTACACCTTGCCGTCGGGTCCCATCGCGATGTGCTCGGGGCCGAACTCTTTCCCGATGTCGATCATCCGCAGCGCGCCGAGGCGCGTGTTCGCCAGATGGGCGCCTGCGTAGCCGGGCGGCGTTGGAGCGGACCACGCCACCGGTTCGGCGGGAACGGGCCAGAAGCAGAGGTACCCAGCCACTCCCGCCAGGACAAGCCCTGTCGTCCAGGCGATTCGCCGAACGGTGGCCGCGCTCATCACCTGCCTCCCGGGTTTGTAACGCCCGGCGTCTCGGCCCTCTTCGCGGTTGCCGCCTCCACGATCAACTTCGCCACTGCCGACGGATTGGCGACGAAGACGGCGTGGCTTCCGGGGACGGTCCGCACCGTCGCGCCGGCTCGCGCTGCCATGGCGCGCTGTGCGCCGGCGGGGATCATCCGGTCGTCTTCTGCGACCAGATACCAGCTCGGCCTGACCTTCCATGCGGGGCTGCTGATCGTGCCCGTGAGCGCCTGCAGCCCCCAGGGAAGCTGCGAGTCGGCCATGAATCGCGCGACGTCGGGCGGCACGTCCGCGGCGAACGCCGACCGGAACTGCGCCCTGTCGAGGAGCAGGAAGCCGTCCGTTGGCGCGAGGATCGGCGGCTTCGGCGCGTCCGGCGGCGCAGCGGCGTTCAGGGATGAAACGGATTCTCCCCGGTCCGGCGCGAACGCCGCGACGTAGACGAGCGCGGACACCTTCGGATCGACGCCGGCTTCGGTGATCACGACACCGCCGTATGAATGACCGACGAGGACGACGTCTCCTTCGCAGGCGGCGATGGCGCGCCGGGTGGCCGCGACGTCGTCCGCCAGCGAGATCGTCGGGTGTTGGACGACGACGACCGGGTAGCCCTGCTCACGCAGGATGCGGTGGACGCCGGCCCAACCGGAACCGTCCACGAAGGCACCGTGCACCAGGACGATCGTCGGTCGGGCCTCTCGCGCCATCGCGGGCGTGACGCCGAGTGCAGCGGCAAGAAGCATGGCAAACCTCCACTGCGTGATCATTCGGAAACCATCCGGCGACGGGCTTCGAGCGCCTCGTCGAAGGTCCGCTTCACCGGCCCGAGCGCCTGAACGAACTCGAGTTGCTCGCCCTCGGGACCCTTGCAGTAGATGAGTCTCCACCCGTTCGACTTGCCCTCGGTGATCCCGTTGCTGTTGGCCTCCGCGGGCGCGGCCAGCCGCTCCTGCTCCGTCCTTACTGTGATCACGCGGTTGGCGCGGACCTGTGTCATCCCGCGCGGCGCGGCTTCGGCTTCGAGGTCGGCGATGAAGCGGTTGAAGTCGACGTCGTCGCGGATGTGAAAGCAGATGTGCATCATCCGCGGGAAGGCCGGGCTCATGTGATCGATCGGCTCGGCGAAAGCGTTGCCGATGCCGGCGGGCTGCTCGGCATCGCGGTACTGCAGCAGCTCGATGACGACGTTGTCGAACTGGATGAAGCGGACATCGAGACGCTGAGCTCCGCCCCTGAGGTCCGGGATGCCCATCGTGCGCGGGTTGGCGCGGCGCGCGCGTGCCTCGATCTCCTGGTCGGTGAGGAGCGTGTTGTGAATGCGCTCGCCGCGGAAATCGCCGTCGCGCATGACCTCCGTTCCGCCGAGGACCTCTGTATAGAACGCGAAGGCGCGGTCCATGTTCTGCACCGTGAGGCCGAAGTGCTGCACGCCTTGCAGGCGCGCGCCGAGCGGTGCGTCGTTGCGGTTCCCGGCCCTCGCCGGGCGAGCGTCCTGCGCAGCTTCCGATGCAAAGGCAGCTGACGCTGGTGCGGCGATCATCGCGATCAAAGCGGCCTGGAGGATTCCTCGCCGCTGGAGGTCTGGCTCGTCAGTCTTTCGGTGGTCGTTCATCGTTGCTCTCCTTACTGGCGTTGGAAGGACCCGTGGAAACCGAGCGGGATGGAGCTCGGGACTTCGGCGGTAGCGAGGAGATCCATCGACTTCGCGTCGATGACCGCGAGTACCGACGTTTCGGCGTCCTTCGCCGATCCGACGCTGAGCAGCACACCGTCGTCCTCGCCATCGCCCTGCGGTCGCGAGACGAAGAGCGGCTCGCCGAAGATGTGGATGTCATCGCTGAAAGACGCCGACGACCCCGTCTGCAGGTCGACCTTGACGATGGCGGAGGCATAGGTCCCGCCTGCTCGTGGCCCGTTCGATGCTCCCCACGCGAAGCGATACGGCTGGCCGTTGACGAGCTTGTAGTTCGTCGATGGGAACTCGAACCCCAGGTCGCTCAGCTTCTCGCTGCTCGCTCGCTCGGAGCCGGGCCGCATGACGATCCGAACGAGCGAAGGCCGCAGATCGGGCAGCTGTTCGATCATGCGATCGACGCGCAGCGCCCTGACGATGCCGGCATCCGGATAGGCGAGCACGTCGAGGATCGTCTCGCCGCCCCTTTCAAAGGCGTTGACCGTATGAAACACGAAAAACGGATCGGTGACGTGCTCGCGGACCGCACCCGTCGCGCGATCCATCACAACGAGCCGCGTCCCTTCCTCCGGATTCCAGTGGAAGTGATCGATGAAGCCCCTGTTGGAAAAGAGCATCCTCAACGGGGTCACCGTGAACGGGTGCGCGATCAGAATCGCGTTTCTTGGGGTCAGCCCGAACCCGTGAACATAGGGAACGCGCTTCGTCCGCCACGAACCGACGACCTCTCGCTTCCGGGCCGCCGGTGCATGCTCGTAGATCGAGATCACTCCGCTCGCACCGAACTCCGTGGCCACGTTCACGACGCGGGCGCGCTCGAAATCGAAGTGCGGATGCGGTGTCATGATCGCCCTATGGAGGGCGCCCTTCCCATAGTCGACCGTTCCGACGGAGGCGAGCGTCTCGTCATCGATGACGTGCTGGCGATCGCCCTCGGTCAGTGCCACGAGCTCCTTCCCCAGCTTCACGATGTTGACATTGGTGTTGTCGCTGCCGCGTGGCACCGGCGCGAGGATTCGTTGCAGGAGACCGCGTGTAGTGGGCGTTCCGAAGGTGACCAGGTCGGCCTTCCCGCGCGAGACGTGGCGTGCGCTTTCCGAGTCGAGTAAGCGCGATCGGAAGTCGATCGCCGAGTCTTTGATTCGAAAGGCGTAGATCATGCCCAGGCCGTCGAACCAATGCTGCGCGTGCCACCCCTGCATGTCGAACACGACGGGGCACGTCCGAAGGACCTCTCCACGAAGCCAGAAGGGGATTTTTCCACTGACCCTGGCTGGGATCGCCGCGCGGCTCTCCGAGGAATGACGGAACGGAGAAATCATCTCGATCGATCGCGGCAATGACGTCGTTGCGCTCATTGAAAGTGTCCTTCTGTTGCCTCTGCAACGATCGGCTGCGATGACGCACGCGTCAATTATCCGAAAGGGTCGATCGATACTTTGGGATCGCGCGCCCGTATCACTCGTAGTTCTCGCCCTCGTCGCGCTCGCGTTTTCCTTCCCGACCTTGGCGGAACCGCCGGCAATCAAAACCGTCGTCCTCGTTCACGGCGCGTTTGCCGATGGATCGAGCTACGCGAAAGTCATCCCGCTGCTGGAGGCGAAGGGTCTCAATGTGATCGCGGTGCAGAATCCGCTTTCGTCCCTTGCGGACGACGTGGCCGCGGCCAAACGCGCCATCGCGTTGCAGGATGGGCCGGTGATTCTCGTCGGTCATTCCTGGGGCGGAATGGTCATCAGTGAAGCGGGCAACGATCCGAAAGTGGCCGCGCTCGTCCCGGAAGACGGGCAGGCCACCAATGGCGTGTTGAAGCCGTATCCGCCGCCCCCCGGTCTCTCGGCGTCCACGCGGATGCCTCGGGCTACCTGACGCTCACGCGCGCGGGGGCGCCCGGGCACCACGATGACGCTGCGGTGGCCGTTCATCAGCAGGTCGTTTCTGCCGTCGCCGGTGAAGTCCGCTCCATGGAACGAGGCCATCGGACGTTGGGATCGCCGGGATCTGCTTTTGGCTCGAGTACGCGCGAGGCGCCCTTCATCTAGAGAGGGCAGCGACCGCGACTGCGAGAAGAGGGACGACCTGACGAAGCGTGTCGCGCACAATAACAAATGAATATGCTGTTAAGCCATAAGAAATCGAGGCGGCTGACATGCTAAGGTGCGCCCTCGATGACAGCCGTCGAGTTCTTCCCTCCACTCAACGCATCGCTGAATGCCCTCAGCGGCATCTTTCTCCTCATCGGATACGTGCTCATCCGCCAGAAGCGGATTCAGCCGCACAAGCGATTCATGCTCGCGGCGTGCTCGACGTCGGTCCTTTTCCTGATCTGCTACGTCACGTACCACACCATCCGCGGCGGCGTGGTGACGACGTTCGCGGGCACCGGTTTCTGGCGCACGTTCTATCTCACGATGCTCACGTCGCACACGATCCTGGCGGTGATCATCCTGCCGCTGGCGATCATCAGTGTGTACAACGGCCTGAAGATGCGCGTGCCGCAGCATCGGCGCGTGGCGCGCTGGACATTCCCACTGTGGATGTACGTGTCGGTGACGGGAGTGCTCGTTTACTTCTTCCTCTATCATTGGTTCCCATCGCACTGATGCCACGCAAGGAACGGTTGCTCGACCAGCTTCGCGGATACGCCGCGGCAGACGCGGCGGAAGCGGAGTATCTGCGGGCGATGCTCGAGCTGCTCGAAAACGCGGACGACGCGTTCTCGCGCGGCCACTTCATTCCGGGTCACTTCACCGCCAGCTGCTACATCATCGATAGCGATGGACGTTTGCTTCTCCATCATCACCGGCGGCTCGATCGCTGGCTGCAGATGGGCGGTCACGTCGAAGCCGATGAATCGCCGGACCTCGCCGCATTGCGCGAAGGTCGCGAAGAATCGGGATTGCACGATCTCGCCCCGATGAGCGACGGCATTTTCGATCTCGACATTCATCCCATTCCCGCCGGCAAAGGCGAGCCCGATCACGCGCACTTCGACATCCGCTATCTCGCGCGCACGCAAACGCCGGAAGCGGCTGTTGCCGATCAGACGGAATCGAATGACCTCGCGTGGGTGACGCTCGATCGCGCGGCGGAGCTGATGCCCGGTCCCGATTCGGCGCGCGTTCTGCGGAAGATCGAGAGGAGTCTGGCTTGACGACACAGTTGCTCGAGAGCGATCTCGAAAAGAATCCGTTCCGGCAATTCAATCGCTGGTTCGATGACGCGAAGCAGCGTCAGGGCACGGCGCATCCCGCCGAAGCGATGACGGTGGCGACGTGCGGGAGCGATGGGATCGTGTCATCGCGCACGTGCCTGCTCAAAGGCTGCGACGAGCACGGCTTCGTGTTCTTCACGAACTACAACAGCCGCAAAGGCGGACAGATCAGCGAGAACCCGCGCGTCTCGCTCTGCTTTTACTGGCCGTCGCTCGAACGCCAGGTGCGCGTCGAAGGCGTGGCGGTGAAGACGACCGCGGAAGAATCCGATGCGTACTTTGCGACGCGTCCGCGCGGCAGCCAGCTCGGCGCATGGGCATCGCACCAGAGCGCGGTGATTCCCGGTCGCGGCGATCTCGATCAGCGTTTCCGCGAGCTCGAAGCAAACTATCGCGATCGTCCCGTGCCGCGCCCTCCGCATTGGGGCGGCTATCGCATTATCCCCGTCGAGATCGAGTTCTGGCAGGGGAGAACCGATCGCCTGCACGACCGTTTCGTCTACCGCCTCCGCGAGCCGAAAGACTGGATCATCGAGCGCCTCAGCCCATGAAAAAACGAATCCTGTTTCTCTGCACCGGCAACGCCGCGCGCTCGCAGATGGCCGAAGGTCTCGCCCGCGAGTATCACGGCGACGAGCTCGAAGTCTTCTCCGCCGGTTCGCGTCCGACGGGCTGGGTTCATCCGCTCGCCATTCGCGCTCTCGCCGAGATCGGCATCGACGCCGGCGAGCAAACGTCGAAATCGGCGAAAGCGTTTCTCGATGAACCATTCGATGTCGTCGTCACTGTGTGCGATTCTGCGGCGCAGGATTGCCCGACCTGGTCCGGGGCAAAACGCATCGAGCACTGGCCGATCGAAGATCCCTCCTTCGGGCCGGACGACCCGGTCACGCGTCCCGATCGGTTCGCGGAAACACGCGATGATCTGAAGCAGCGCATCGACGAGCTCGTGAAGACGATGTGATGGCCCTCGTATGAGTGAACCGTAACTCAGGCCCTTGTTCCTGACAGTAACTTAAAAGTGTCGTTCTGGTACACAATGCTCCATGTGCCAGTGCGTTACAGCGAACCGAAACGGCACCTGATCGCGCTCGACTTCGAAGGCGATACCGTCGAATCGATGACGCTCGGGAAACGGCTGCGGGAGGCGATCGACGCGAAAAACATCTCGCACGCGTGGGTTGCGGAGCAGGTGGGAATCACTCCTGCCTCGCTCAGCTCGATCCTCACCGGAAAGACTGCAGACCCGCGGTTCTCCGTCGTTCTGGGGATCGCACGGGCGATTCAGGAACCGCTCAGCGCGATCGTGGACGACCCGCTCCTGTTCTGGAGCGCCGAGGAGCTCGCGAAGCTGGGCGACTTCGGCGGATGGCTCGTCAAACGGACGACTCGCGAGGATGCCGGACAGCAGCTCGACCTTCGTCCGCAAAAGAGGAGCGCCTCCATCAGGGCGACCGTCCACCCGGTCGCCGCCACGTCGGGTGGCGTGCTCTATCCCGATGCCTTCGAGCTTCGCACGAAACGGATTGTTGCCAAGTACAAACGGATGGGAGCCGACATCGTGTTCTCCGTCAGCGGCGAATCGATGACAGGCGCCGACATTCATCCGGGCGACCTCCTGTACGTACACCGCACTCCCGAAACAGACGAAGCAATCGGACGGATCGTCGTATGCACCGTCGACGACATGGTGCTCGTGAAGCGGCTTCGCATTCGCCGGAGCACCGTCGTGCTCGAGAGCGCACATCCCGATCACAAGCCGATGGAGGTCGACGAAACCTCGTCCCGCTTCCACCTGATCGGAATCGTCGTCGCGACGGCCCGAACGTGACTCCATCCTCCGAGGGATTCTTCCTTTTCAAGAACCCACCTCCTCGGAATGGAAGTTTTTCACACCGCAGTCGACGAACCGTAGAACCGCGCGATGGAAGATTTCGGTCCGCCGAGGGCGGCCACCGAACGCCGAGGTACGCGGGGTAGAGATTTCCTCGGAGGACGCGACGCGGGGAGATGCTTCTCTGCGGAAGGAGTGCAACGGTGAACGAAATGCGATTCGAAGCGGAGATCGTTCGCGGTGACGCGGTGCCGGTCGATGTCGTGCGCGAACGCGTGTACGGCGCAGTTCGCGTCGCCGCGGAGTGGCCGAAGGATCTCGCGACGCCGGAGATCCGCATCGCGATGACGGTGCGCGGCGATGTCGATCGCCGCGACGTGCCGGCGTACGTCGAGCTGTTTTTCCATGATGTCTTTCTGCTGCTCAATCTCGCCTCACCGGGCTCGTTCGGCGGAACGGTTTCGATCACCGGCGGCGAGCTGCGCGTGCGCGAGTTGACATTCAGTGCGCACGTCTTCGAGCGTGCGTCATCGCTCGAGCGTCTGCCACTCGCGAAAGTCGCGGCGTGGTACGACCGACTGGCGATCGGTACTGAGCAGGTCGCGAGCAGTGGCGCGGCGAAGGTGCTGTTCCGACTCCTGCAACTCGCGCGTCGTGACGAAGACGAAGAGGAGTCGATTCTCCGCCTCGCCAGTGCTGCTGAAGAGTTGATGGAGAAGCCGGCGTCGTTGCGACGACTGTTCGAGTTACGCGAAGAGATCGCGCGCGGCCGCACGCCTGTGTTTCATCCAATGCACGACGACGGGCTCGATCCGCGCGTGGAGGACGCGACGCGCGAATGGATCGAAGTCGCGGATGCGGCAGCGGCCGTGGTGATCGGCGCGCTGCGAGAGCGGATTCGGAACGCGTGAGAGCGGTGGATCACAAATCGCCGAGGTGGCCACGACGATACTGAGAACCTCGATCGTCGAAGTCTCGGGTGACACGGTGAGGTAGGCGGCGCCGGCGTGAAGACGAATGCTGCGCCCGATGGCGATCAGCTTCCGCACGAAGAGAGCATTGTCGATATAGCAGACGATGATCTGTCCGTTGAGTCCGAGCGGCTGACCGATGGCGTTGGCAATCGCCATCACGCTCGAGAAGCTCGGATCGGCCACTCGTCCGGTCCGCGCTTCTTCCCGACTGCGCGTTCGACGCGATCCGCGATGCGATGGGCGACGCTGCGCCGGAGTCGACAGAAGCGCTCGCGCTCAATAGTCTCCTGATCACGACATCGCATGCGGTGCCGCGACTTCGGTTCGCGCACCGCGTGTTTCAGGAGTTCTTCGTTGCGGAAGCGTCCGCGCGATTCTCCGATGGGCTGCTGCCGCCTGAAGTGGAGCGTTGGATGCTCCATCCGTAAGCACTCAGTAAGCACGCAACAGGCACCGTGCAGCCATGAGAATCGCTGCACTGCTCCTGTCCCTGACCCTCACTGCCTCCGCGTTCGGAGGCGAGATCTTCATCCCCGCCACCATCCGCAGCAACGGCGCGAACGGCTCGGTGTGGCGCACCGAGATGTCGATCGCGAACATCTCGACCCACACGCCGTTGCCGGTACAAACCACCATCACACTGCACCGCGAAAATGCGGAGCCGCTTTCGATCACGATGCCGTTGTCGAAGTTCGAGGTGATCTCGGTGCCGGATGCGTTGTATGACTGGTTCGAGCTCGAGGACGCGTCCGGCATCATTCGTGTGACGTGGGACGACGCCAACGCGCGCATCGGCGCGAACGCGCGGATCTACAACATCGGCAACGGCGGCGAGTATGGCCAGGGCGTGCCGGCCGTGCGCGTGAATCAGCTCCTTTCCGATGTCTTCCTGCCCGGTCTCTCGGGCGTGAACGGCAACCGTACGAACGTCGGGATCTCGAACCCGCACGACCTGCATGCGATGGTGTGGGTGGAGCTGATCGACACGGCCGGCAACTCGCGCGGCTCGTTCACGACGTCGGTGGCGCCGCGCGCGTTCCTGCAGCTCAACGACATCTTCAGCCGCTTTCAGGCGGGCCCGCTCCATGGCGCGATGGTGCGCATCACCGGTGTGAACGCGACGATCTACGCCTACGCGTCAGTCGTGCGGAACGACACCGGCGACGCTACGTACATCACTCCTGTCGAGTGACGTCGCGACGTGCAGAATCGTTGCGGCCATGACCGCAGCCGGATCTTCGGGAATGAGCGTACGAATGCGGTTCGCGGCGGCTTCGCCGATGGCGCGCCATTCGTCGCGACGCTGCCACGCGCGCTCCATCGCTTCATCGAGCGCGTCTTCCGTTGGCGCGGCGGCGACGAACCCCGTGATCCCATCGTCGAGCAGCTCCGTGTTGCCGGCGACGTTTGTCGCGATCGGAACGCGTCCACTCAGCATCGCCTCGACGAGGACGAGCGGAAGACCTTCGCAACGCGAGGGGAGGATCAGGCCGTGATGATCGTTCCAGATCGACGCAACATCGTGAACGAATCCTGCGAACGCAACACTCGTCAGTTCCAGCTTGCGCGCCATCCCTTCGAGTCCCTCGCGCTGCAGTCCCGTACCGAAGAACGTGACGGACAACGGCCGCTTGCGCCAATGCTCGCGCGCGAGCACGCGCAGCAGCAGGTCCTGTCCTTTTTCCATCGGATAGAGACGGCCGATGCAGGCGAGACGGATTCCATCGCGGTCCTGCGGCCAATCGCTGCGCGGCTCCCACGGCACGAGGAACGGATTGCGGACGACGCTCGCGTGCGGCAGCGCGAACCCGAGTTGTTCTTCAGTCAGGACGCGATTGTGCTCGGACACGAAATAGCACTCGATCGCCGCCTCGTAGACCGGCCGCAGCATTTCGCGACGCACATCGGTCGGCCAGTAGAGGTCTGATGCCTTCTGCATGATCATCACGTACGGCAGCTTCATGCGACGACACACATTGGCGAGAAAGACACCGTCGGTATTGCCGCCCTGAGAGATGACGACGAGATCAGGACGTCGCGAGAGTTTCAGTCCGAGACCCAGCCGCGCCAGCTGGAGTCCATAGCTCACGCGAACGGAGAAGGATGCGAGCAGCGTGCTGAGGCGACGTGGGACGAAACGTCCTGTGAGATCGCGGAGTGTGCAACGCAACTCGCGCAGTCGCCGGATGCGCGGCTCGCCCTCGTCGATCGAGTCTTTGTAGACCGTGACCGCGTGTCCCGCGGCAGCGATCACCGCGGCGGCGGCACTCCACAGCTCTTCACTGCCGCCCCATCCGCCGTTGCTGCTGATGAACACGACATGGAGCTGTCGAGGTTCGATGCTGGGATCCCGACTCAAAGGGCCCGAAGTATAGCGCCGGGTCAAAACCCCTCGGCATCCGGTATCCTCGCGCGTCATCTCTCGACCTCTCGCCGATACCGTGCGCGCCAAAGAGTGGTGGGAGTTCAAGCTCGCCCCCATCTTCGCCGCCTTCTACGCGACCGCGCTGACGCTGCAGGTGCCGGTGAGCTCGTTGTGGGTTGCCGCGCTGACTCTTCTGCTGGCGCTCGTTCCCGGTGCGGCGTACGTGAGCGTGATCAACGATCTGACCGATCGCGAGGAAGACCTCGCGGCGGGGAAGAGGAACCGTTTCGCAGACGGATCGCGCGGGCTCGCCGCCGCACTGGTCGCGATCACGGTTGCCGCCGGTCTGGCGTTCTGCTTCCTCTGGCGTCGCGATGTTGTGCTGCCGTCGGTCTATCTCGCGGCGTGGCTCGTGTTCTCGCTCTACTCGCTCCCGCCGTTCCGCTGGAAAACGCGCGGCA
Source organism: Thermoanaerobaculia bacterium (assembly GCA_036009605.1). Lineage (GTDB taxonomy): Bacteria > Acidobacteriota > Thermoanaerobaculia > Gp7-AA8 > Gp7-AA8 > QHVT01. Next base: position 16,204 of record DASYLL010000276.1, read on the forward strand.
TCCTCGGCGTCCTCTGCGATGCGAGCGGCGCGCATCTTTTCCCAACACTGCTCGCGGTGCTCCTGGCGTTCCGCGCCGCAGATCGACCGGTGAACGTTCCGTGGATCGTCGCCGTCGGCGTGTGGGCGTTTGCGAATGGCATTCGCGGCATCCTCTGGCACCAGCTCACCGATCTCGAAAACGATCGCCACGCCGGGGTGCGCACGTTCGCGCAGCGACATGCCCCGCTCTTCACGGCGCGACTCGGAACGTTCGTGGCGTTTCCGTTCGAACTGGCGGCACTCGCAGCGATGCTCTGGCAGATGCGCAGTGCGGGTCCGGTCGTCGCGCTTGCCCTCTACTTCGTGTTCGTCGCGCTGCGCGTGTGGGTGCGGCGGATGAGCGTGATCATCGTCGCACCGAAGCCGCGTTACCTGATCGCGCTGCACGAGTACTACGACACGTGGCTGCCGATCGCGCTGCTGATCGCAGCGTCGCTGCGATTTCCGTATGACGCGATCGTCCTCGCCATCCATCTGCTGGTGTTTTCGGCACGCACGCGGGCGTTGCGCGACGCGATCAACGTTTTGCGCGAGCTGCGTCACCTGCTGCTGAAGAGATAGTCGCTCGCGTACTGCGCGTAGAGCGGGTTGTCGCGCAGCGAATCCGCACGACCGCGAAAGGCATCGATGAGGCTGTGCGGGATCGCCGCATCGGTGACCGGCGTGCCGGGGCGAAGACGCTGGAGCACGCGGATCGGGACGCGCAAATTGTTGTTCAGCGCGGCGCGTGCGTATCTCCGAAACAACCGTCGCGGCACCGCGCTCTTCACTACACGCGTAATCCTCGGATACCAGTACAGCTCTTCCGGCGACAGAGACGGATTTACGCGTTCGTGCGACCCAGCAAAGTGCTCAACGCCGAGTCGATCCGCGAGCGTGTTCGTAAACGCGTTCGCATCATCGCGGAGCAGTTCGTACGGAAGGACAATGACGTTCGCGGGGCCGAAAGCCGCGACGTAGAGACCGATGAGATGGTCGTAGTCCCAGCCGTCCTCACGCATCGGAATCGAGCGCTCGAGCGACGCGCAAAACGCTCCGAACTCGAGATTGCTGCCGTTGCGCGCAAGCTGCGAATACATCGACAGAATCGCTGCGCGGAAGCCGCGTGTCACGATCAGCACTGTGGCATTCGGGAAAAGATCGCCGAGCATGCGGCAGGCGGCCGCTTGCGCCTTGTCCATCGGAACGGGCGCTGGCGTGTCGAAATCCGCTACGGTATCGCCGAAGCTCTGCTGCGGCGTCGCCAATCCTTCCGCACTGGTGACGCGATACCGCGCGTTCGACGGCAATGCCGCGCCGGTCTTCACGATCTCGTAGACGTTCAGAAATCCGGCGATGCTGCCATCCGCGTACGTGAGCTGTGGATGAGCGCGAAACCAGCGTCGCAGAAAATTCGAGCCGGTCTTTGGATACCCGATGTGAATCAGATGTCCGGTCATGTTCGCGCCGCTCGCGAAAGCGCTTCGATGCAAAACGCCGTCGTCCATTCTTCCGAGCCCCAGCGCGGCGTGTCGGGATGCGGGTCATCGAATAATCCGTCGCGGCGGCGCCTGCGTCCGCCGTGATACACCGGTGCAGCCGGCCACGCGCCTGATTCGAGTTGCGCGGCGAGGATCGCATCGACATTCACTGCGCGATTCCAATACGCGAGACTGCACGCGGCCAACGCGCATTCCAGTGCATTCGACGGCGTAGCTTCCCCGATCTTGCGCACGATCATCTCTCCCGCCTCGGGTGCCACGTCATGCAGCGCGCGCGAGAAGAAGTACCAGATCACGAATGGATTGTCGTACCACTTGTCGCACGACGTCTCGCGATTCTCGCGCAGCACGCGCAGCAGGTGATCGACGACGGGCCGCGTTTCCGTGATTGCGCCAAGGTAGAAGAGGACGCTGGCGTTGACGACGGAGTCGATGTCGAAGGGTTTTGCGGACGTCTTCCGGAAAAAGAAGAAGAGCGCGAGCGGATGGCGATACTGCTCCGCTGTCAACTTCCACGTGAAGTAGAGGCCCCGCGAGTTGCGGTTCGCGAGCAGGAATTTGCGATTGTCCGGGAACGTGCGGCCGGCGCGTGCGAGCACCGCCGATGCGCACGAGGTGTCGTCGAGATCCGGAGGAAGCTCGCGATGATGCGGATGCTCGCGCGGCCAATGTTTCCACAGACCGCGCGGATTCATCTCGCCTGCAAGAAAGTCGAGAGCGCGTTCCTGCACTTGTGACGCATCAGGAGCGAACGACAGCGAATGCGTCATCACCGCGGTCGGAAACACGGCTGGATCAGGGTTGCCCGATGCGAGCACGGGCAGCTCGCCGGTCGAAAGCTGCCGTCGCTCGAGAAACGAGATTGCGCGTGCGAGTGCGTCGGCGACCACGTCAATTTCGGGATTCTCGTCTCTCATCGTGTCGCTCATCGCTGGTTCAGCGACCGGAACCGCGCGGCGAGGCCGGCCAGAATCCGGAGCGTCCACTGCGGAACCGCGCATGCGAGCAACGCCACGTAGGGCCGTGGCCACCACGGCTCCGACGCGATGGTTGCGCGCGCGTGGCGGATCGCGGCGGCGCGTGGTCCGGTCAGAAGCGCGATGCGCGCGCATTCATAGTGATACGACGCGACGCGACTCCTGCCGACCCATGCCGGTCGCGGCTTGAGCGGACGCAGCCCCTGCCTGCGGCGTGCCTCATTGATGATGCCGATCGAGACCGTGCACTGAAGCGCCCGCTCGCGGATGCTGATGGTGTTGGCGTGTCTGCGATAGCGCAGCAGACGCTCTCTCATGTTCGCCAGCGTTCCGACGCGGCTCAACCGGAACCAGAGATCGAGATCTTCGCTCGGAACGGCATCGGGCCGGTAGCCTCCGACCGCGAGAAGCACTTCGCGCCGCATCATGACCGTCGGATGGGCCATGGCGGTCGCCCGTCCGTCGATCAGCGTCTTCGTGATTCCGTCGTGATTTTGGGGGTACGTTCCGGTCCCGACGTGCTCTCCGGCTTCGTCCATGATCTCGATCGCTGATCCGACGGCGACGCAATCCGCATTCGCGTCGAGATGCGCGATCTGCTTCATCAGACGCGACGGATGGCAGATGTCGTCGCCGTCCATCCGCGCAACAAATTCGCCCTGCGCGTGCGCGATCCCGGCATTCAATGCGTGAGCGATTCCGCTGCGGTCGAGGCGGATCACTCGCACGCGCGGGTCGCGCTCGGCAAAACCGCGGGCGATCTCCGGCGTGGCGTCCGTCGATCCATCGTCGATGAGCAGTAACTCGATTGTTCCCAACGTTTGCGAGAGGACGCTTTCGACTGCCTCAGCCAGAAATCGTTCGCCGTTCCAAACGGGGAGCACCACCGATACGCGGATCGGAGCCTTCACGGCGCGCAGTCTATCTGACCGTCAAGAAATGGTAAGACGCACTCGTCCTACACGGTGCAGGCAATCCGTCCCGTCAATCGTGCGTAACGACACTGGCGACGCGACGTACATGACTCCTGTCGAGTGACGTCGCGACACGCAGAATCGTTGCGGCCATGACCGCAGCGGGATCTTCAGGAACGAGCGTACGAATGCGCGTCGCGGCGGCTTCGCCGATGGCGCGCCATTCGTCGCGACGCTGCCACGCGCGCTCCATCGCTTCATCGAGCGCGTCCTCCGTTGGCGCGGCAGCGACGAATCCCGTGATCTCGTCGTCGACGAGCTCCGTGTGACCGGCGACATCCGTCGCGATCGGAACACGTCCGCTCAGCATCGCCTCGACGAGGACGAGCGGAAGGCCTTCGCAACGCGAGGGGAGAATCAGGCCGTGATGATCGTTCCAGATCGACGCAACGTCGTGAACGAACCCGGCGAACGAAACACTCGTCAGTCCCAGCTTGCGAGCCATCGCTTCGAGTCCTGCGCGGTGCTGTCCATTGCCGAAGAACGTGACGGACAACGGCCGCTTCTGCCAGTGCTCGCGCGCGAGCACGCGCAGCAGCAGGTCCTGTCCTTTTTCCGTCACATTGAGACGGCCGATGCAGGCGAGCCGCACGACGTCGCGCTCGTCCGGCCAGTCGCTGCGCCGCTCCCACGGCACGAGGAACGGATTGCGAACGACGCTCGCGTGCGGCAACTCGAACCCGAGTTGTTCTTCGGTCAATACGCGATTGTGCTCGGATACGAAGTAACACTCCACCACGGACTGATAAACGCGACGCATCCGTTCGCGACGAACGTCGGGCGGCCAGTCGAGGTCTGACGCTTTGTTCAGAATCATCACGTACGGCAGTTTCAGATGACGACACACGTCGGCCAGAAAGAGACCGTCCTGGTTGCCGCCCTGCGAGATGACGACGAGATCGGGACGACGCGACAGTTTCAGACCGAGACCCAGCCGCAACAACTGGAGTCCATAGTTCACGCGGAGCGACAGGAACGTCAGCAGCAGGCGGCGTGGAACGAAACGTCCGCCGGTCAGGTCGCGGAGCGTGCATTTCAACTCGCGCAGCCGCTGGATACGCGGCTCGCGCTCGTCGATCGTCTCTTTGTAAACAGTGACCTGATGTCCGGCGGCGGCGATCACGGCGGCGGCCGCGCTCCACAGCTCTTCACTGCCGCCCCATCCGACGTTGCTGGTGATGAATGCCACGCGGGTCAATGCGCGCGAAGTATAGTGCCGGGAGCAGCTCGCGATTGGCGATGCAATCCATCGCGCGCACACGACCGTAACTCTCCTGAACAGGGAGGGCTCGAACATGTCGGAAGCCAACAAGCAACTCGTCCGCAGACTCATCGAAGAAGCGCAGCAGGGCGGCAATCTCACCGTCGTCGACGATCTTCTCGCCGATGATTTCGTCGATCACACACCGCTGCCCGGTTTGCCGCCGACGCGCGATGGCGTGTCGATGCTCTTTGCCGGCATGCGCCACGCGTTTCCGGATCTGCGCGTGACGATCGAGGAACAGATCGCGGACGACGACAAAGTCGCCACGCGCAAAACCTTCGAAGGTACCCACCGCGCCCCATTCCTCGGCATCGAGGCGACCGGGCGGCCCGTGCGATTCGAAGTGATCGACATCCTCACGGTGCGCGGCGGAAAAATCCGCGAGCATCGCGTCGTCGCGGATCAGCTCACGCTGCTGCGGCAACTCGGCGCGCTGGCCAGTTAGAACGCGGTCACGGCATCGGGCACGAGCAGCCGCAGCGACTTCGGCACGATCCGCACGTTCAGTTCCGCGGGCAACGTGAGCGGCTCGCCGTGCAGATGCGCGGGACCGGCCTCGGCCCGTCGGATCACGACCTCGGGAGTCTGAAACGTCGTGACGCCATGCGCGCGATGGAACGAGCCGGAGAACAGGCGTCCGATCAGCATCGCCGCGTCGAGGAGGTTCGTGTCTTCGACAATCACGACGTCGAGCAATCCATCCTGCAGCGATGCCAGCGGTGCAACGCGCGCGTTGTTTCCGTACTGTCCTGCATTCGCGACCGCGATCACGAGCGCGCGCCGTCGCATCGATGTCCCGTTCGCGATCACTTCGTATTCTTCGGAGTGAAACTGCGTGAACGCACGCAGCCCTTCGCTGATGTACGTCTTCAATCCGCGCTCGGTGCTCGACGCGAAGCGATCCGCGATCATGGCGTCGAAGCCGAGTCCCATCAGTCCGACGAATGGATGCTCGTTCACCGCGGCCGTGTCGATCGTGACGATGCGTCCGCCGCGACATGCGGCGAGTGCTGCATGCGGATCGGTCGGCAGGCCGATGTGTCGCGCGAAGCCGTTGCCGGATCCGATCGGCAGAATGCCCAGTGTGAGCATGCGTCCGATCAAACGCTTCGCGGTCTCGTGGACCGTGCCGTCGCCGCCGACCGCGAAGACGACGTCGACGCCGTCCTGCTCGGCGCGATCGATGAGCGCATCGAGATCTTCGAGTCGCCCGCACGGAACGATCTCGTGTACGAACGGACAGCCGCGGCGAATGACGTCCGCGACGTCGTAGGCACGCTTCGCGCCGGAGCGCTCGTTGATGACGAAGAGAGCCTTCACGTGCGCGGCCGGCGGTGGCGATCGATCCAATAGCCCCACGGCACGAAGAGCCACGCCGCGAGGCCCGCGTAACCGATCATCTGCGCGCTGGGCGGCGGCGGGGAAGTGATGTTCGCGATGTAAATCAGCGCGACGAAAATCACGAGTGCCCACAACGCGATCGAGCCCATGCGATCGATTGCCGTCGTTGCGCGCAGATACATCAAGAGACCGAGCGCGAACAGCGCGACCTCGACGACGATCGTGCCGACGACGGAGTTCCAGAGGCCGAGGCCGACCATCGGACCGCCGGGCCAGAGCGGCAGGTCGGGACGATGCGTGATGAAGTCGAGCACCCAGTGACTGAGCACCGCCGCACCGACGACCATCGCATCGCTCCACGGCTTCCTGCGGATCAGTCGATACGCGAATGCTGCCGCGAGCGACCAGCCGAGGACGTTCAGGAGGCTGTGCGTGTACGGGTAGTCGTAGAAGTCCAGCGGCGTGAACGCGGTGTTGCCCGGATCGATGCGCACGTGCTCGATGCCGGCGAGCAGGAACAGCGGCCATACGAGATCGAGCCACATGGTCGCGGCGAACAACGTTCCGAGAGGAACGCGCGCGAAACGTTTCGCACCGAAGCCGACGGCGTGGTGGCCGATGAACATTCGGGCATTGTAGTCGGCGACTACGAGGACCGAATGATCTCCATCAGCACCGGCTTCAGTCCATTGATGATGAATTGAATGCCGATCGCGCCGAGGAGGAGGGACATGACTTTCGTGAAGACGGCGCGGCCGCGATCGCCGATGAGGCGAGAGAGCGGCACCGCGGCGAGCAGGAAGATGTACGCGACGATGCCGACGCCGAGGATGGCGATGGCGACGGCGAGTTTCTGGTCGTAGCGCGGATAGGAGTTGACGAGCAGCATCGTCGACGTGATCGCGCCGGGGCCGGCGAGCATCGGAATCGCGAGCGGAACGACAGCGATCGACGACGGATCGACTTCCGCTTTCTCGACGTCCTGATTCTCCATTCGCTTGTCGCCGCCGATGTTGTACGCGCGCCTTTCGTCTTTCTCCACGAGCGTGTGCAGCGCGTTCGTGAAGAAGATGATGCCGCCCATGATCTGAAACGCCGGCACGGTGATGCCGAAGAACTGGAACACCCAGTTTCCGGCGATGAGGAACACGGTCAGCACGACGATGCACGCCATCGACGCGATCAACGCCACCTTCGCGCGGCCGGTGCCCGATACGCGATCCGTCAACGCGACGAACGACGGAATCACGGCCAGCGGATTCACCATCGTGATCAGCGTGATGAAGGACAGGAGGATGACTTTGGACAACGGCATGCGGGCGCGATTGTACGGCGCGGCGGGTGGGATGGGGGCGGATCCCGGGAGTCTCAGAGTTTCAGAGGAGTCGGTTGGTGTTGACTCGCGAGACGTTTCGCAAAGTATCGCAAGTGTTTCGCAAACGGTTAGGTGTCGGGTGGACGAGATTCGCCGCTCAAGCGCAGGGCGAGGCCACGATGAGCAACCGAGAACACCCCACCTCGAACTGGCTGTGCTGATCGCGATCTCAAGGCAGAACCCCGGCGCAACTCCAGATGCTTCGGCCTCGCCCAAAATGACGCGCGCGGCGGCAAGCTGGCTCGCGTCGTCATCCGCGTAGGTCAGCAAAGTCACCGCATGTTCTCCTTGCAGGATCCGATGGGGTGAACCCAGGTTCACGAAGACGAGCGGCGTATTCGGCGAACGCTTGTGCGCGTCTCGGATGATTTCAAACTGTTCCTGCTGATTGTCGCAGGATTCAGTGGTGTCAGGCGCAGTAGCACCTGGAGGCGGAGCTCGTCCTGTGTGACCGCCTGCTGAATCGCCGCGAGCGATGGCCGGGCTGCGAGAGCTCACTAATCCGCGACCGCAGGAGTCGGCGCGCGAGCCCGTACTGCATCGCTCCAGCTAGCAAGCTTCCCGCCGCCACCGCCAAGCCTCCCCATACCGCGCCGAAGAGCACGCCCGCCACGATGCAGAGCAGTGTGTCGGGCAGGAGTAGGGATGTTGCCAGGAAGGAGTGCGGCTCGCGATTGTGCGCGAGCCAGTAGTCGCCGCATCCGTTCAACACCGGCCGATGCTTCCTGCTTCATCTCCTGTTGCCTCTCGTTCGTCAATAGACGACGGTCACGATGATCCGATCGGAATACGCGCCGGGCGACGGCGTGGTCTGAGGCGCGATTCGTCCATATACCGTCAGCACCTGATCCCCGCCTGTGCCTGTGCCAGCCAAGCCGCTGCCTGGTGTACTGACATCTCCCCACGCTTGTGTGCGTGCGACATCGCGATAGAGGCCGTACAACACGGCTTCCGCGTTGCGTGTCATACGGCGCGCGGTCGGCGGGGCTCCTGAGAGTCCGCCATTGAGATAGATCACATACGGAGTCGAGCGCGTACACGCCAGGGTGAGCTTGCCATTGGCTGTGATGGCTGCAGCGAGGACACCGACGCTCCCGAACGCAATATCCGCTGTCGACACCCGGCAATAGGACGACAATTCAGCACTCACCGTAAAGGTTGGTCGTACCACGCGTGTGCCGACCCACCCGGAGCAGTTCTCGCTGGTACTGAAGTAGTAGCTGCTGTACTGGAACGCCGTTTCCGTGCTCTCGAACTCGGATAGGAACGTCCCTGGCGCCACAGTGTTCTGATTCCCGAAGAGGCGTGCGTAAATGGTGCGCGTTGTTCGCGCCGTTCCGGTGAGCCCACCGGGCAGTGACAGGAAAGGGACAGTGCCGAGGGTGAGATTGTCGGAAGCACCCCAACCTTGCGCGCGGGTGGCATCCTGAAAGAGCTGGTAGCTCAGCGCCTGGTTTCCCGGACCTTCCATGAGACGGATCCCCCCCACCGCGCCGCCCGTGCCCTCACTCAGACTTGGGCAGACTTTGACCGAGGCCAGCAAGGGAACGGACGTGCAGTTGACCGTGAGCGTCGCCGAAACGTCGGTTGCCGTGGTCGACAGCAGGTTGGGCGTACCGAAATCGACGTCGCTGATGCTTGCCGTGCAGGTTTGACCACGCGCGGCCATCGCAAACGACAGTAGTGCGAACGGAACGACCATCGAGCGGATCTTCATCCTCAATGGTCCTGGGGGTGACAGACGACGCCTTCGATACGCGCCTGCACGCCCGGAATGCGGTGGAATTTGAAGCTGGCGCGGCAAACGCTGCCGTCGGCGCGAGTCACTGCCACAACGTTGGATGCTTCGAGTGCGCGGATATACGTCTCGCCTCCGTAGCCGACCACGAACTCGTCACCTTCCTGCCGCAGCTGGCCATGCGAGCCAGGCTCCAGCGGCTCTCCCGCGGGCGTGGTCAGGACGACGATCGCAGCGGACAGTTGCGTGTCGGCGCGCAGTCGAACAAGGACCGGCGAGGCACTGTAGGGTGCGACGACCATTTGCGTCTGCTCGATGTCCGCATCGACAGGAAGCCCCGCGGGATCGATGGCCAGGAGGTTCGGCACGAACGCGGTAAGGTCGGGCACAATCAGTCGACCGCGCCGTCCGGTGACACCCACCTTCCGATTTTCCAGCAGCACATCGACGCCCGGCACACCAACATCCACGACGGCGAACGATGTGCTCAGCGGAGGTGCCACAAAGAGCTGGCGGTCAATCAACGCAAGACTGCCCTCCATTTGCGCAGTACCTGACCACAGTCCCCCGATCCGAAATATCCCAGCCTCGAAGTTTGCGCGTTTCGTCTTGTATCGTCCGTTGACCTCCAGTAGTCGCGCGGTGCTCGTATCGGCACGTACGTTCCAGCCGATTGCACCAGCCCGGTGCTCCGGCTGATCCGCAACATCGACATAGGCGATCTGCTGTCCTCGGCTGCGCACCATCCCCGTTGTGGCGCTGATGCCATAGCGCAGTGGCGCGCTGAAGGTGACCGAGTACGCTCGGGACCCTGTGACGTCCAGGTCCTGTAAAGCGTTCAAGGAGAGACTCGTGCGGCCGATGCTCTGTGTAAAGGAAAGGTCTGCGATCTTCGATCGGTTGTTCGCCTGCCGCAACTGCACGAAGCTCGCTCCGACGCTGGCGCCGGACCACAGCGATCGCGACAGCCTCGCCTGATCCAGCGACTCGATCGGACGAAAGATGTCGTCATTGAGAGGTGAGTCGGGCGGCAGGACGGCAGTGCGCGACACGAGGTCCTCGTAGATCCCGTGGGTGCGTTGACTGCGGACGGAGAAGGTATAGCCGGTGTGCTGGGTCTCGAATCCGATTTCAGCCAGCGCGCCTGTGCCGCGGTTCGTATGGCTGCCGGCGACGGCCACCGACACCAGGGCGAACGTTCCCAGGCGCATGACCGCCCCGCCACCGAGATTGGCGAGACCCTCCATTGCTTCTGCATGACTCTCCAACGTCAGCGCGGAGCTTCGTCCGTTTCGCCAGGACGCGCTCAACGCGGGACGATGGTCGTAATCGCTCGAGTTCGCCGCATAGTTTCGCCTCGCGAAGCCCAATTCCAGGCTGAAATCGGTGAGCCCGGGAGCGAGCAACTGGGACGATGCATAGAACGGCTGCAGTACCACCGTTTCCCGCCCCAGTGCATCGCGCACCACGACGCGCGCGAGCCCTGCACCCTGCATGACGGGCGGATGGTCGATCTCATACGGACCCGCAGGGATCGATGCCGAGAGCGTGCGTACATTGTTGATGTAGAGATCGAGCATGGAAGTAGCGGCCGCTGTCCCCGTGAGGATCGGCACCGGAAAGGTGATGAGATCGGGTCGGAGGCCGAAATTGCGCCGAACCTGTACGCCACCCAGCCGCAAGGGACGAGTCCAGGTCAGCCCGCCGGCGATTACGTCACCGGCGCGGTAGTCGAGCAACCGCTTTGGGTCCTCATAGGTCCAGGTCGTATCCAGGCGCAGTGCGCCTAACCGTGAGAGCGATGACCCGTTCGCGATGACCGTCTGTTCCAACGTGCCGGCGCGACCAAAGAGGCGCGCGTTGAACGCTCCGGCAACGCCATCGAATCGCAACTCGTCCTGGTCCTCGCCGCTGGCGAAGAAAGTGTAGCCAAGCAACGCTCCCGCCGGCGGGCGGGTTGGTGCAAGGGCATTCTGGTCGTCCATGGGCCCGACATGAGCAGCTTTCTGTGCGGAAGGACTGGCCGTGATTCGCAGCGACTGCGTCGGCACGTCATACGAGACGGAAAGCCCCTGGAACCGGTCGAGCTGAACGCGACCTTTGGCATCGACTGCTTTGGGGTCCAGCTTCAATCCGACAGCGTCGAGCTCCTCAGTGGTCGTGCTCATTGTTCCGTCCGGAGCGCGCTCAAACGCAGCGATGAGCTCCGTCGAGATGCCATTGATGTACACCTCCAGTTGCAGGCTCTCGGCAACCGGCGAGCCGTCCTCGGTTGGACCGAGGCCGGCGGCCGGAGAAGAGAGCAGACCACTGAGAACGAGAACGACGATCAGCGCTCGCTCAAACTCCCGACGGTGTAATGGACACATCAACTGGTCCCGCGTCCGACTGCGCTGTCAGCTTGACTGCGCTACCAGCACTAACGGGACCGGGCGAGCCGATCGCCCATCGCATCTCCGAATCGGCGAGGACGTACCCTGCGAGACCCGGATGCGCGTAGAGCACTTTCCCGTTCTGGTCCGTCAAGGTCACCTCTGAGAAGCGTACGCGATGCGTGCCCTGGTTCCGAGCAACGAGATCGTACCCCGTGGCGGTGCGCTTGAGTTGCCAGTCGATCTTCCATGCAAGGCGAGGAGTACTCGAAAAGAACACAGGGATCGACTGCCGCAGGACGAGCTGAACCTGGCCCGATTGCACGTAACCCGGTCGTGCGATCTCATCGACCACTACGCGGTAGCTCTCTTCCTTCTTGACTGGAGCTTTATTGGCGCGTACGACTCGCACGAGGTACTGCTCACCGGGAGCCAGGGTGGTCATCGGCGGACTGGCCACCACAGCCTGCGTTGGCGTCAGTGTGTCCTGTCCATTCGTTTGAGACCATTGAAACACGCGGACCTGAACGTCCATGGGGCTCTTCGCCTCATTGATCAGCGTGAGCGATCCGCTCTGGGCTCCCGGCAAAGGATCGATGGTGACCGGCGCGATGCGCAAGTCTGTAGCCGAGAGGGAAGTCACAAGAAGACCGCAGATTGCGGCTCGGAAAGAAAAACGAACGAGGGTGTTCATGGAAACGTTCCTTTCTGTGCTGTGGCGAACCACTAGTAGGTGATGGTCACGCGCACGGTGTCGGTGTAGTTGCCGGGGGCAGGTGCGGGTTGAACAGGGATGCGTCCATGAACGGTTAGGCTCTGCACGTTTCCATTCCCGGTTCCGGCGACCGTGTTGGTGCCGAGGGTTTCGCCCCAGATCTGCGCGAATGCGCTATCTCGATAAAGAGCGTACTCGACGGTCGCGCCACCCGTCGCAGCGGTCATCTTGCGCAGCGTGATCGTCGCCCCGCTCCCGAGGCCCACGCCCAAGCCAACGTTGTAAGGCGTGCTGTTCGTGCACTGAACTCCCAGCGTGCTCGTCCCCGTAACGACCGCCGTGGTAACACCGACGTTGCCAAAGGCAAGATCCGTTGTCGATGCCAGTCGACACTCGGATTGCACCGTGACTGAGACATTGAACTGCCCCGTTGCGGTCGCCGCATGTGCCGGCGCGGCGGTCAGCGCCAAAACAACGACTGCGAAACAGCTGTACCAGACGAAACGCATTCCATTGCTCAACATAGAACTCCTCTCCATTCCAGAGACCACCACAAATCGCTAAGTGTTCGCAGAAGTTTCTCTGCGCAGTCAGATACGATTCAGTGAGGGTGGAATTCCTGTTATCGGTAATAACGTCTGGCGAGGTGGACAGTACCCGAGGATTGAACCGATTATCCACTGATTATGGCGAACAGATCAGCATACCTACTACGCATACTGCCCTGTGCGCCGTCGTCCTTACCTCCGACGCGATTGCTCTCCGCCGGGCTAAGCGCGTATGTGTAGCCTCGTGGCCTGTACGAGCACGGATGTGAGATTGCAGCCTGGCGTCTCGCTAAGCCGTCGGGCCGCTTGAGCGTCGGCCCGGCGACAAGCCGCCTTTGCAGACATGACTCGCGCGGCGTCACCTGGTGCATTGAGATTGCGAGAGCTGAGTTAGAGCTGCAAATCTATTGACGCTCCGCAAGATACATCTCCATATCGCGGAGAACGGCTTCTTTTCCCTTTATCGCGATCGCGTCCTTGCCAAAGCGCTGCGTCATGACCGCCTTCGGGATCTTATGCATCAGTCCAAGATAGCGGCCCTGCAGCTCACGCGTTCTCGTACGTCCCGGCGACGCCTTGCTCGTTATCTTCTTTACCGCTTTCGTCGCGGCTGTCGCAGCCTTTGGTATGGCGCGTTTAACTTCGCGCGCGACCGGCAATGCGGCGGCAGCTCCAACCATCGCCGGGACGAGAGCTCCGCTCAGTTCGCGTAGGTAGGCCAGCCGTGATTCGATGGACGCGATCTCCTTGCGGTAGAGGGTTCGGTACTCTTCGATCGTCTTACTGTCGATCCGCCCGTCGCACATCAGCGCTTCGAGGATGAATGCCGCTTCAGCGGGAGGGACTTGAACTGCCCGGGCTCGTGCCATGTCTGCCGATCCTTCCTATTCGAATGCAGCACCGAAATACTACCGCGACACATGGGCAAGATCCACATGTTGAACGTTGCTACGCGAGGCCGTGTTCTCCTGTGGGCCGCGACAGCTCAGCGAGAAGTCGGCCAGCTCGTATCAGCCATGTAGTAGTTGTCGGGATGATCGGGCGGCAGCGCGGGGTCATAGAACTTTCTGTCCCGGAGTTGTCCGGCCAATGTCCCGGTCGTCCCGCCATTACTTTATGCAGGAGATTCCGCGAGTTCACAGTTGGATCCGCTGCGCGTGAAGAATATTCTCTGAGACTCTGAGACCATGCGACTCTGAGACTCAAATCTCCACCACCTCATCCCTCTCCAGATCCACATACCAGAGCGCTCCCGCGCATGCGCGGCCGGTGATTGCGGCGATCGCGCGGCAGTAGCGCTCGACCTGTTCGCGATCGCGGATCACGCGTTGCGGATCGGGTGCGCCGCTCTTGTAGTCGATGACGAGCTCGCGGATCTGGCCATTCACGGTTTCGCGGAGGATGCGGTCGATGTGGCGCTCGACGAGGGTGCCGCCTTCCATGAAACGCACCGGGACTTCGCGGCCGACTGTTTCTGCGCGGGCGATGCGTTGCAGCATGTTTGATCGCGCGATGGTGCCGAGGCGTTTGCGGACGCGGCTGAGGGCTTCGGCGTCGGCGGCTGCTTCGGCGGCGAGCGTGCGCAGGAGTGGCTCGGTGTCGGAGCGGCCGTCCCACAATTCGAGAACGCGATGCAGGAGTGTTCCGGCTGCGCGATTGCGTGAGCCTGCACGTCGTGCGGCGACTTCGGCGATGCCGAGGGTTTCGACGTCATTCGGTGCGGGAATCGTGATGGGAACGATCGGCGCCGCGGCGAGCTGCGCTTCCAATTCACGATCGAGCAGGCGTGCGCGTTTGCGTTCGCCGGCGGCGTGGATTTCCACTTTCTCGAATGCGATCGGGCCGATTTCCGTGTCGCGAATGACGCGGCCTTCGTCGGGCATCTCCGCCGCGAGCGTCGCTTTGTCGGTGCCGAGGATTTCGTTGAGCGATTTCAGGAAGCCGGTGTTTTTGGTCTCGTCGTGCAGGTTGACGACGAAGACGACGTCCGTTTTCGCGCGCGTCACGGCGACGTAGAAGAGGCGGCGCATTTCCGCATCTTCGCGACGCGATGCGATCTTCTTCAGTTTCTCTTCGTTTGCGAAACGGAAGTTCGCGGAGAACGATTCGGTGCGACCCGTCAGCACGAGGCTGCGCGGTTCTTCGACGGTGAAGAACTGCATGGCCTCGCTGCTCGTGACCGGGAACGAGAGGTCGGGGAGGATGACCGTGTCGAACTCGAGGCCCTTCGCCGCGTGTACGGAAAGGATGCGCACCGCGTTCTGCGATTCGTCCGCGAGGCTCGGCTCCATCTCCTCGGGCTCCGCGCGCCGGCGATCGATCTCATCGACGAACTGCCGCACCGAGCCACCGATGCGGATGTCGTATTCGAACGCGATCGCGCGAACGTGTTCCAGATGACGCAGGTGCCGAATGCCGTCCGCGGATGCGTCGTACACGCGCTCGATCGCGCAGGTCGTGATGACGAGGTCGATGAGTTGCGAGACGGTGAGGTGATGGGATGTCTCCGCGAAGCGCGTGATCGAAGAGGTGAAGTCGCTCCAGGCCGAGCCAATGTCGGCCTTCTCCCCTTGTGAAAGGGGAGAAGGCGCCGAAGGCGGAGGAGGGGTTGCTCCCAACGCAATCTCCACATCCGTCAATCCAAAGTACGGCGTCCGCGCCGCCGACACGACCGCGCCGTAATCAAACGGATACGCAACCGCGCGCAACACCGCCAGCAGATCCACCGGCGCACGGCGATCGAGGAACAGTCGCGTCGGCGGCAGCACGTACGGGATGCCGTAGCGATCGAGCGTGTCGAGGTAATCATC
>DASYLL010000277.1:0-25477 GCA_036009605.1 Thermoanaerobaculia bacterium
TCTCGCGCACGTACTGGTGAATCGCTTCATCCGCGTCTTTCGCCATCACCACGGTGCGAAGCGATTGGGCGTCGTACGACATTCGATTGGTCAGTTCGCGTGCTTCGATCGTGAATTGCATTCACTGCCCGGACCGAGCAATGGTCAGGCCAGTGGAGCGGACAGGCGACGCACCATCAACACGAGCTCTTCGGGCTCGACCGGCTTCTGCAGATACGCGTCGAATCCTGCGCCGAGTGCATGCGCGCGATCTTCCGATCGGCCGAATGCGGTGAGCGCGATGATGGGCGTTTTGCACAACGGCTCGGACAACGCGCGAATCGCGCGCATGAATGCGAAGCCATCCTGCTCCGGCATCGCCAGATCGCACACGATCACATCCACCGGCGCTTCGTGAAAAGTCTCGAGACCTTCGCGTACCGAGCTCGCGGCGCGCACGTCCGCATGCGCGCGAGTGAAGATCGCTTCGACGAGATTGCGTGCGGAGCTCTGATCGTCGATCACGAGCACGCGCACGCCATGCAATGTCGGCAGGTCGGTCCGCGAGGGATGCGTAGCGATCGTTGCTTTCGCTTTCGGCGGATCGTTTACATCGACCGCCAGAGCCATCACGGGCAACTCGACCGTGAACGTCGCGCCGTGTCCCGGGCCTTCGCTCGCGGCGCGGATGCGACCGCCGTGCATCTCGACGAGTGCTCGCACGATGGAGAGCCCGAGGCCGATGCCCTCGTGCGCGCGCGTCATCGTGCCGTCTTCCTGACTGAACGCCTCGAAGACGTGCGGAAGGTACTCCGCATCGATCCCTTTGCCGTTGTCCTGCACGGTGAGTCGCAGCACGGTGCCGACATGCGCGACGCGCACCGTGATCGTGCCGTCGTGCGGCGTGAACTTCACGGCGTTCGCGAGCAGGTTCCAGATGATCTGCTGCAGACGTCCTTCATCGCCGAGGATGGCGGGGAGACTCGGCGGAACACTGGCGAGGATCTCGATTCCTTTTGCGGCCGCGGCAGGATGCACGGTCTTCATCGCGGCCTGCAGTACGGGCGCAACCTCGACGCGAGAAGGAACGAACGTCATCCTGCCTGCGGTGATGCGCGAGACGTCGAGCACGTCGTCGATGAGCTGTGCCTGAATCTCCGCGCTCTTCTCGATCGCGTCGATGGCGTCGCGCGACTCGCTTTCGGAGAGGCCGTACTTGAGCATGCGCGCCCAGCCGAGAACGGCGGTCATCGGCGTGCGCAGCTCGTGCGAGAGCGTCGCGAGAAACTGATCCTTGCGGCGGCTCGATTCTTCGAGCGTTTTCTGCGCGACCTGCTCGTCGGTGATGTCGCGAAACTCGAGCACGGCGCCGGCCGCGCGCCCGTCGCGCTGCAGCGGCGAGAGCGAGCACGACACGGGAAACGTCGAGCCGTTTTTGCGCACGAAGACGTCGCGATGTTTCTTCAGCGGCACCAGCCGCTCGCGCGCGTTTCGGATGGGACAGACCTGCGCGGAATGACCGCCGCGATCGATGGGTGCGTGCAGGATCTCGTGCAGCGGTGCACGCGCGAACTCTTCGAGCGTGTAGCCGGTCTCTTCGAGCGCCGCCGGATTCATGTACGTGGCGATGCCGCGATCGTCGAGCATGAGCAGGCACGATGCCGCGTTTTCCGCGATCGTACGAATCAGCTCATTCGCGCGTTCGAGCTCCGCCGTCCGCAATTCCAGCGCTTCCTTTGCGGCGACGAGGTCGCGCTCCGAACGCTGACGGGCGAGGAGGATGCTCTGCGCGTTCTGAATGGCAACGGAGCGAAGCCGCTGATCCTCGTCGTCCTGGGAAGCGTCGGCGATCATCCGAGCTGCTCCGCCGCGAGTGCGGTGCCGAGGACGCGGGCGCGGATCTTTGCGAAGGCGGTGTCGCGTGTTGTCGAAACGTCATCGCTGAATGGCGAGAACCCGCAATCGTCGGTCGTGCCGAGCTGCTCCACCGGGATGTACTGCGCCGCTTCGAGCACGCGATCGCGCACTTCTTCCGGCGTTTCGACACGCGGATCGATCGGTGCGACGACGCCGACGAACACGCGCTGATCGGGCGCGAGGTACTCGCGGATGGTCTTCAGAACGTGCGTCGGATCCTTCTCGCCGGCGAGGGCGATGTAGAAGTTTCCGACCTTCAGTTGAAAGAGGCTCGGAAGGAGATCGGCGTAGTCGACGTCGGCGCTGTGCGTCGAATCGCGATCGCCGCCCGGACAGGTGTGTACGCCGATGCGCGCGCGATCTTCCGGCGAGAAGCGCGAGAGCGCGAGGTTGTTGAGATCGATGAAGCTGTTGAGCAGATCGCCCGTCGGGTCGATCTTGATCGACATCCGCGCCTCGGTGAAATCGATCTGCACTTTGTGCGCGCCTTTGGCGAGACAGCGACGGATCTCTTTCTCGTGCTCGGAGAGCAGATCGTCGATGAACTGATCGCGCGAATAGCCCTCGATCCCTTCCGCGGGATACATGAGGCTGAGCGCGGACGGCGAGATGATGGCCTGTTTCACGGGAACGTTTGCGTATTGCCGGGCGAGGTCGAGATAGCTGTCTGCGAGGCGGCGATAGCGGAACGGACCGGCCGTGAGCCGCGGCATGCGTCGCGTGTGACCCGCGGCGAACGGGATCCTGAATCCGTCGGGCGCGGTGTTCGGCAGGCCGTGAACGGAGTAGGTCCAGAAGTTGTGGTACTTGCGCTGTTCGCCGTCGGTGATGACGGGCGAGCCGGTCTCTTCGAAGCGGGCGATCGTGTCGCGGATCGCGGCGTCGTAGAGCGGGTCGAGTGCGGGATCTTCGCTGTCGCCGTTGGCGACCGCTTCGATGAGGTCCAGCGGTCGAGGGATGCTGCCGATCGGTTCAGTTTGAATGATCATGTTCGGTCCGCTTCGCGTTGATCATACGCAAGTGCCGTGCGCGCTTCGCGTTGGGCGTCGAATCTGTACAATCCGCGTCCGATGAATGCCTTGTGGGCACTGCTCGCGTTCGCCATGACCCTCGCGGGAGGAGCGTTCGCGTTCCGCTACCAGCGCTACCTGCACGCCATCATGGCGTTCTCCGCGGGATTGCTGATCGGCGTCGTGTTCCTCGACCTCGTCCCGGAGATCGTCGAGCTCGCTCATTCGGCGGAGGTCGAGACGCGCACGCTGATGCTGACGTTGATCGCCGGCTTCATGTCCATCTTCCTGCTCGAGAAGCTGACGATCATCCACAGCGAGAAAACGCACGACACCCCCGGCCATCATCACCACGTCGGCCTCGTCGGCGCCCTCGGACTGTCCTTTCACAGCTTCCTCGACGGCCTCGCGATCGGGATCGGTTTTCAGGCGGGGAACGAGGTCGGCTTCGTCGTGCTGCTGGCCGTGCTCGCGCACGATTTCGCGGATGGTTTGAACACCGTGACGTTCATGCTCGCCACGCGCAACAGCCGCTGGCGCACGATCTCGCTGCTGATCGTCGATGCGAGCGCGCCGGTGGCCGGTGCGCTGCTCGCCCAGGTGTTGCGCATCGATCCCAGCGTGCTCGCCTTCCAGCTCGCGTTCTTCGCCGGCTTCCTTCTGTACCTTGGGGCAAGCGATCTGTTACCGCACGTACACGAACGCCCGCGCTTCGCGCTGATCTTCTCGACGATCGGAGGATTGGTGACGGCGGCGGTGGTGGTGTTCGCGTTGGAGCGCGTTCACGCGCACTGACGTGCGCGGTTGTCGGTTGTCTGTCGTCAGTTGTCTGCGATGTTTCGCGTTGAACACGAGTCGCAGAGAACCGACGACTGACAACCGACAACGAGCTACAGGCTCTTCACGTTGTCCTTCGGATTCCGATCGATCAGTTTGTTGAACGGATCGATTCCTGCCTTCACCGGCTGTTCGCCGACCACGATCTCGAACGTTTCCTTCGGTTTCGTGATCCGGCGCTTCTCGGAGAAGAGCACCTTCTCTTTCTCCGCGAAGACGCCGATGTCGATGAGGTCATTCACCGGCACCATCTTCTCTTCGCCCTTCGCGTCGCTGTAGAGCTTTGCGGAGGACACGGTCACTTTCACGACCCACTTGCCATCGGCGCGTTTCGTTGCGGTGACGCTGTCGGTCTTGTTGTCGAAGAGCGTGATGCGCTCGAAGAGATCGGTGATCGTCTCCTGATACTCCGGCGGCGCTTCGGCGCGGAAGTACTTCACGAGCTCGGTCGCGGTCGTGTACGGGGCGTCTTCGAATGCGTGGTCGCGCAGGAACTTCGAGAGCGCGCGATTCACGGCTTCTTCGCCGATGTAATCGCGCAGTGCGTACATGACGAGCGAGCCTTTGCGATAGTGGATGTACTGCTGATTCTCGACGAGCACGAGCGGCTGCTCGGCGATCAGCTCACTGCCGCGGTCGCGCAGATAGCGATCGAGCTCGTACTTGAGAAACTTCTGCATCTTCTCGCGGCCGTACTCTTTCTCCATGACCATCAGGGCGGAGTACTGCGCCATCGTTTCGACGAGCATCGTCGAGCCCTGCACGTTGCCGCCGATGACCTGGTGTGCCCACCACTGGTGCCCGACTTCGTGCGCGGTCACGTAGAAGACGTAGTCGATTTCGTCGGTGTCGCGCAGGTCGGCGATGAAGCCGATCGATTCGGAGAAGGGGATCGTGTTCGGGAATGCCTGCGCGAACGTGCGATACCCCGGGAACTCGAGAATGCGTACCTGTTTGTGCTGATAGGGCGAGAAGTTTTTCGTGAAGTAGTCGAGCGACTTCTTCACGCCGACGATCATGCGATCGACGTTGTACGGATGTTTCGCGTCGTAGTAGACCTCGATCGGAATCGACGTTCCGTCCGCCGCTTTCCACGCGTCGCGTTTCACCTGGTAGCGTGCGGAGAGATACGCCCAGAAGCCGAGAATCGGCGACGTGGTTTTGTAGTGGAAGTAGCGGCGTCCGCCTTCGGTCCATTCCTTCTGCAGATAGCCCGGCGCGAGCGCGATCTGATCGGATGACGTGCTGACCGTCGTGTCGAGATTGATCCAGTCGCTGTCGCGCGAGATGGCGTTGTCCATGCGCGCCTGCATGTCCGACGGCGGCCGCGCGCGCTCGATCGGCTTCAGGCCGTATTTGCGGCGCTTGTTGCGATCCTGCAGCTCGGCGTCTTCGACGTAGCCGATGCGCGGGAACATCTCGCCGTTGTTGAAGAACGTCCCGTTTTCTACGACGGTCACGTTCGATGCTCCGTTCACGAATCCACGCGCGGCCCAGGCCGTGTGGAACGTGATCGGAAGAACCGCGCCGGGCGCCATCGGCGGCGTCAGCGTGTAGATCGAGTAGCCGGTCTCTTTGTCCGCGCTCTTGAGCTTCGCGCCGGGGATCGACACTTCCATGACGTCGAGACTGGAGTCGGCGAGGATGTGCAGCTCCGGAATCGGAGTCTGCGTTTTGTTCACGAGCGTGTACTTGCCGCGGATGTCGACCGAGCGGCGCTCGGGATGAATCGCGACGTCGGCCTGCACGTCCGTGATGCGCGGTTGCGGCAGGTTTTCGTACTTCTTGTACTTCGTCTCGTAGTCCGCCTGCGTTTTCTCGCCCTGCTTTGTTGTGCGGTACTCATTGAGGACGTTGGTGTTGTAGTAGATATAAGAACCGGTCGCGGTGAAGGCGACGAGAAACACGATCAACGCAGTCGCGGCCGCGGTTCCGAAACGCTGCCGCGCCACGCGTATCCGCTCGCGGAAGCCGCCTTCCGTCCCGCGCGTCCAGAGCAGGTGTCCGACGACGAGCAGCGCCGCGACGAGCAGCATCCAGTAGGTCTGGAACCAGAGCAGCGGAGCCGTGAAATGACCGAAGCCATTCATGTCCGAGTACTGATTCGGCGGCGAGCTCGCGAAGCGATAGAGACGATGCTCCCAGTCGAGCGCCGGCATGATGCGATTCAGGACGAACCACACCAGGACGCCGAGGAAGCCGACGAATTTCTGATTGAAGAAGACCTGCATCAGGAAGGCGAGACCGGCCATCAACACCAGCCAGCCGCCGATCTGCAGGAACACGCCTTTGCCATAGAGCGCGAGCTCGAAGTTGTAATAGCCGCGCGACGCCTGGATGAGGATCGCAGTGAGTGTGGCCGTTGCCAGCGACGTGAAGATGACGACGAGCAGCGCGGAGAACTTCGACGCCCACATGACCCATGTCGGCGTTGGCATCGCGTCATGGACTTCGTGCATCTTCAGCGAACGCTCGCGCCAGACGATGTCGCCCGCGTAGAACGCCGCGATCAGCATCGCGAAGATGCGGAACGCGCCGTCGATGACTTCGATCATGTTCTGCGTGACGGGATAGAAGCGCGTCCCGAAGATGGTGTTGATCTCCACGGACCCGCCCCACACGTTGGCGATGCCGAGGAAGAGCATGATCAGGAAGGGGATGCTCTTGAAGACTGCGACGCTCTCGCGTTTCGTCGCGGCGAAGTACTGACGCCACGACGCGCCGCTTCCAAACGACTGCGAGACTTTCGGAAGCGCGAGCGCGGAGCTGCGGTCGGTCTGCTTCTTCTCGAGCTCCTCGATCTTGCGCGATTTCTTCGAGGACTTGCGCGTGCCGGTCGTGAATTCGAACTTCCAGTACGCGAAGGCGAGGATCACCAGCGCGACGCCGATCCAGAGAAGGCGGTTCCAGAGGAACACGCCGTCGACCGCCAGCAGCTTGGTGTTCTTGTCGAACACCGTCCAGTAGCGCGTGGCGATGCTGAACGCGTTGAGCCCGAACGGATCGAGCAGCGCGGAGACGGATTCGTTCTCGATGTTCTCGAGCAGCGAGCCCGAGATGCCGAACGCGACGAAGAATCCGACGACGCTCGCGTACGTGGCCATGAGGCTGCGCGTCAGCGCCGCGACCGAGAAGAAGATTGCGCCGAACAGCAGCAAGTTTGGCAGCACGAGAAACAGCAGCGCGTGGATATACGGTGCGAAGGAAAACGGTCCGAGCCGCTCCTGGTCGATCCACGGCATGAGGCTGCCAATCATGATCGCCAGCGCCACGCCTGAATAAACGAGCGCCCCGACGATGAAGGAGCCGGTGAATCGTCCGAACAGATACTGCGACTTCTTCACCGGGCTGCTGAAGAAGAGCGAGTCGGTGCCGAGCTCGAAATCGCGATGGACGGAGTTGGCGACGAACGCCGTGGTGGTGAGCACGCCGAAGATGCTCATCACCAGCATGAACATCATGATCACGTACGGTGCGTTGCGATCGACCGCGCCCACGGCGCCGCCAATCTGCACGGCGTCGGTCGTCACCGCGCCGAACGTCAGCAGGAAGTAGACGATGAAGAGGATGTAGAAAAGCGGCCCTTTGAGGTGGTACTTCAGCTCGAAACTCGTAATGGCTCTGAACAAGGTCGTTCCGCCTTACGCCGCTTTGGGTTCTGCGTGATGAAGAGTGGAGAAGTAAACATCCTCGAGGCTCGCCGGTACCGGATCGAACCCCTCGGGCCGATCGTCGCTGTAGACATGCACGACGGTCTTGCCGCCCACGAGCTTCGTCGAGATCACGGCGTGCTCGGACTGGAACGCCGCGAGCTGATCCTTGGCGATCAATCGCCGCCAGATCTTTCCTTCGACCTCGCGCATCGCTTCGGCAGGATCGCCTTCCGCGAGCACGCGTCCGCCGCTGATGATGGCCATGCGGCTGCACAGATCGCTCACGTCTTCGACGATGTGCGTGGAGAGGATCACGATCACGTTCTCGCCGATCTCGGCAAGCAGGTTGTGAAATCGCACGCGCTCCCCCGGATCGAGACCCGCGGTCGGCTCGTCGACGATGATCAGTCGCGGATTGCCGAGGAGTGCCTGCGCGATTCCGAAGCGCTGGCGCATGCCGCCGGAGAACGTGCCGAGGTTCTGCTTGCGGACGTCGTAGAGATTCGTGCGACGCAGCAGCGCGGCGACGATGTCTTTGCGCTCTCCACGGTTGTGAATCCCCTTGAGGATCGCGAAGTGATCGAGCAGCGCTTCGGCCGACACGCGCGGATAGACGCCGAACTCCTGCGGCAGATATCCGAGAACGCGGCGGACTTCGTCCTTCTGGCGAAGGACGTCGATGTCGCCGAGCGTGATGGAGCCGGAGTCGGCTTCCTGCAGCGTGGCGATGGTGCGCATCAGCGACGATTTTCCGGCGCCGTTCGGACCGAGAAGACCGAACATTCCGGTCGGGATGGTGAGGGCGACGTCCTGGAGTGCCCGGACGCCGTTCGAGTACGTCTTGGAGAGGCCGGTGATGTTCAGTGAGAGTGACATTTTCGCCTATACGGTTTTTTCAGTGAACAGGTTTCGATTTGGATGTGGGGTTCTTCTTCACGCTTACCCCGCGTCCGGGAACGGATTCACGTTGTTCTCCACCGGCGGCAACGTCTTCAAATAGTCATAGATCGCGCCGAGATCCTCATCGGTCATCTGCGAGTACGAGATCCACGGCATCAACGTGTTCCTGCCTTTCGGCGCCGGCGGTGCGTTGGCCGCGGTGAAGTTCGCAAAGGCGTGAAAGCGGCCGATGAACTCTTCCTTCGTCGCGCGGCCTACGAATGTCGACGGATGCGGCGTGATGTTCGCGGTCACGACGCGGAAGTGCGGCGTGCGCATTTCCCATCCGCCCGAGAAATCGCGTCCGGCGACCGGCTGGTCTTTGTCGTCGCGCGGCGTGTGGCATTCGCTGCAGAGCGCGATCGTGGTGAGGTACTTTCCGTATGCGAGGTGATCGCTGCGATGGGGTGTCGCGATCGGACCGTCGACCGGTTTCGGAACGAACTTCTCGACGAAGTTCAGCGGCATGTTGAGCGACTTCACCGGCTTCTCGTAGCGGATCGGTTTCAACGTGCGGAGATAGACGACGATCGATCGCGCGTCTTCGTCGGACAGTGAGCGCAGGTGCGTGTACGGCATGATCGGGAAGAGCGCTTTGCCTTCGCGATTGACGCCTTCGCGCATCGCGCGGAGGATCTCGCCGTCCGTCCATTTGCCGAGACCGGTCTCGGGATCGGGCGTCAGGTTCGACGCGGCGAGCGTGCCGGGGAAGCCCATGTCGGCGTTCCAGACCATGCCTCCCACGCCACCGCGTCCGGGCTTGAACGGCAGTCCATACGCCATCGTGCGCTCGGAATGGCAGTCGGCGCAGACGCTGACGTGGTGCACGAGGTACTTGCCGCGCGCGATTCGCTGCGGCGTGACTTCGATTTTTTCCGCGATCGCCGCGCGCTGTGCCGGTTTCTTCATGGCGAGCCACGTGAGGCCGGTGGCCGCGAGCGCGAAGACGGCGAGCAAGACGAATCCGAGGACCTTGAGCAAGGTTTTCATGGACGTTCCTTCGTGAGTGGAATGGTCGCGTATTCTACGATGCCGATATGAAAGTCGAGACGCCGATCGGGGCGATGGATGCGACGGTGGACGGGGAGGGGAGGTTGGTGGAGCTGCATTTCGGCGCCGCCGAAGATTGCCCGCCTCCCACTGCTGACTGTAAACCGGTCATCGATCAACTCAACGACTATTTCTCCGGCAAGCGCAAAACGTTCGAGCTCACGCTCGCGCCGCGCGGGACTCCGTTCCAGCTCGCGGTGTGGAACGCGCTGCTCGAGATTCCGTACGGCGACACGATCTCGTACGCGGAGCTCGCACGCCGCATCGGCAAGCCGAGCGCGGTGCGTGCAGTCGGCGCGGCAAACGGCGCGAATCCGATCCCGGTCATCATCCCCTGCCACCGCGTCATCGGCTCGAACGGCTCGCTCACCGGCTACGGCGGCGGCATCGAGCGCAAGCAGTGGCTGCTCGCCCTCGAGGGAAGGAGATTGTTCTAGTGCTCATCGCATCGCTGATTCTCGCCGCGACCGTTGTCTCTCCGACGGACCGCGCGCTGCAACATTACGAGGAACATGAATCGAAGCATCTCGTACCGATGCTCGTGGAGGTGCTTCGTTTTCCGACGCATCAGTTCGATGCCGAGGCGCATGTGAATCAGAAGGCGTGGCTGATGAAGACTGCAGCCGATCTTGGTTTCGTTGCGCGCGACGCGGGCAAAGTCACGGAGATCGAGTTGCCGGGACCGTCCGCGGACGCGCCGGTGCTCGGACTCGTGATTCATGGCGATGTGCAGCCGGCGGATGCGGAGGGCTGGTCGTTTCCTCCCTTCGAAGGCCGCGTCGAAAACGGCTACGTCCTCGGACGCGGCGCCGCGGATGACAAAGGTCCGTTGATCCAGACATTGCTCGCGATGAAGTCGCTCGCGGCGACTGGCGTCGCGCGCACGCACACGATCCGTTTGCTCGTCGGCAGCGAAGAAGAATCAGCCTCGGCGGAGATGCCGGAGTATCTGAAAACGCATCAGGCGCCTGACTACTCGCTCGTGCTCGACTCGGAGTTTCCGGTCGTCGTTGGCGAGAAAGCATGGGATGGACTCGCGGTTGTGACGAAGCTCGATGCGCGCGGCACCGCGCCGTTTGTCGTGGAATCGATCGATGCAGGCCTCTCGCCGAGCATCGTGCCCGATCACGCGGAAGTGCGCTTGCGCTGGGCGGACGGTGCGGCCGACTGGACGAAACTCGAAGCCGCGTTGCGTGCGGTGAAAATGCCGGAAGGCACGCGTCTCGTCGTTGTTCCGAATGAAGACGTGCTGCGCATCGTCGCGTACGGAAAGTCGGCACACGCGGGCGTGAATCTGACCGGCGGCCGCAACGCGCTCGTCGCGCTCGCACGTGCGATGGAAGGAAAACTTCCCGCCGGCGGTGCGGATGATCTCTTCCGCTTCGCCCGTCTCGCAGGACAGGACCTCCACGGCACCGGCCTCGGCATCAAAGACAACGACCCGATCTGGGGGCGCTACGCTGTGAACGTCGCGACGGTGAAACGCAAATCGGACGAAGAGCCGACGAAGTTCGTGCTCTTCATCAATCTGCGCCGCATTCCGCCGCGCACCGGCGCGCAGTCGCAGGCGCATCTCGAAGCCGAGCTCGCGAAGTTCAACAAGGACAACGCTGCGACGCTGACGTTCGAGCCCGAGCTCTCGTACTTTCTCGATGAGCCGCTCGGCTTCGATCCGAATTCGAAGATCGTGAAGCGATTGATGGACGTGTACTCGCGCGCGACGGGCGAGAAGAATCCGAGGCCTGCGATCTCCGGCGGCGGAACGTACGCGAAACGAATCCCGAACGCGATCGCCTTCGGCATGTGGTTTCCGGGCAAGCCGTATCCCGGCCACGATACGGACGAGAAGATTCCGATCGACGACCTGCAGCGCGGGACGCGCGTGTTGATTCACGCTCTGGTGGAGATCGCGACGGGGCCGAAGATCGAGAACGCATTCGCGCCGTAACGTTTGTCATCCCTCGCTCGACGCTCGGGATGACAGTACTTAGAATCTTCTCCCGTGCTCGCCGAGTTCATCGCCAACGCCAAACGTCTCGTCGTCCTGACAGGCGCGGGCTGCAGCACTGAATCCGGCATCCCGGACTATCGCAGTCCCGGCGGCGCGTGGACGCGGCACAAGCCGATCTACTTCAGCGCATTCGTGCGCAGCGCGGAAGTGCGGCGCTTCTATTGGGCGCGTTCGTATCGCGGATGGCCGCGTTTCGATCGCGCGCCCGAATGCCGCACATCGCGCGCTCGCGCAGCTCGAGTTGCAGGGCCGCGTGCATCAGCTCATCACGCAGAACGTTGATGACTTGCACCAGGAAGCCGGCAGTCGCGCCGTCGTGCAATTGCACGGACGCAATCGCATCGTGGTCTGCCTCGATTGCGGCGGCGAATTCCCGCGCGAAGCGATGCAGGAACGGCTCGCAGCGCTGAACGCAGAATGGCTCGCCGCCGCGCGATGGGAAAGCCTGCACGCGGACGAAGCCGACTTCGCACCCGACGGCGATGCCGCGGTTGCGCAGGATGTCATCGGCGACTTTCATGTTCCCGAATGCCACCGCTGCGGCGGCGTGCTCAAACCCGCCGTGGTCTTCTTCGGCGAGTCCGTGCCGCGCGACAAAGTCGCGTACGCAATGGGCCGTGTCGACGAAGCCGACGCGCTCCTCGTCGTCGGCTCATCGCTGACGGTGTGGTCCGGATACCGCTTTGCGCGCCGCGCGGCAGAACGCGGCATCCCGCTCGCGATCGTGAACATCGGACCGACGCGGGCGGATGAGCTTTCGTGTTTGAAGATCGAGCGGTCGTGTGGGGATGTGTTGCGCGCTGTGGTGGAGAGTGTCCTCGGATCGACTCCTTCCAAGGCCCGGACTTTACGACTCCAAGACTCTCCGTCTATCCTGCCGGGATGACAGCTCAGGCCGCCCCGTCCTCGATCGAGCGCGAGCTGGAGTTCCGGAAAAAGCTCACCACGATCGCCAACCAGATCAACTCTGCGGAATCGATCCCGCAAATCCTGATGACGCTCAAGGATCGAATCCTCGAGCTGCTCGATGCCGAACGCCTCACCATCTACGCGATCGACACGAAGAATCAGGAGCTGTACTCGCTGACGAAAGTCGGCGATGCGCCGAAAGAGATTCGCGTCCCGAAATCCTTTGCGTCCATCGCTGGCTTTACCGCGCTCGCACGCAAAACGCTCAACATCAAAGACGCGTACGACGACGGTGAGCTGAAGAGATTTCACGCGAATCTGCGCTTCGATCAGCGATGGGACAAATCGACCGGCTTCCGCACGAAGGCCGTGCTCGCGGTGCCGATCCTGTTCGAGAAGTACCTGATGGGCGTCGTGCAGCTGATCAACAAACGTCACGGCGTCGCTTTCACCGCGCAGGACGAGGACGCCGCCGAAGAGATCGCACGCATCCTCGGCATCGCCTTCTACAACCAGCACCGCGTCACGCGTCAGGCCAAGCCGTCGAAGTTCGGTGTGCTGATCGACAAAGGCATCGTCTCGGAGAAAGATCTCGAAGCTGCGGTGAGCAACGCGCGGATGAACAACACCACCGTCGAGAAGGTGCTGATCGAGGACTACAACGCACCGCGCGAAGAGCTCGGCCGCTCGCTCGCCGCGTTCTACGGTGCGCCGTGGTTCAACTACGACGGCACGCAGCTCATCCCGACCGATCTGAAGGAACGCGTTTCTTCCGACATCTGGAAGAAGCACGGTGCCGCGCCGGTCGAGCGCAAGCCGGGACTGCTCGTCGTCGCAGTCGAAGATCCACAAGACCTGACGCGACTTGACGGAATCCGCGCGATGAATCTCGCGCCGCGCTACGAGTTCCACGTGGCGATGAAGCACGACATCCTCGCGTACATCGGCGCGTCGTATGGCGAGCAAACGCAGCAGGACGGCTCCACCACCGAAAGCGCCGACTGGGCCAAGATCCTCGATTCCCTCGGCGAAGGCGAACGCGTCGAGCTCGACGATCAGGAGCGCAATCCGAACGAGCCGGAGATCGACGAGACCGACTCGGGCGTCGTGAAGCTCGCCAATCAGATGATCATCGAGGCCTTCGCGAAGGGCGCCTCGGACATCCACATCGAGCCCGACGGCCCGCGCAATCCATGCGTGATCCGCCTGCGTATCGACGGCGAGTGCGAGAAGTTCATGGAGATCCCGGGTCCGCACCGCAACGCGCTCGTGCAGCGTCTGAAGATCATGGCCAGGCTCGACATCTCCGAGAAACGCAAGCCGCAGGACGGCAAGATCCGCTTCAAGTATTCGAAGGGAACGATCGAGCTGCGCGTCGCGACGATCCCGACTGCGAATCAGAACGAAGATGTCGTGATGCGCATCCTGGCCGCGTCGAAGCCGCTGCCGCTCGATCGCATGGGTTTCAGCGAACGCAATCTCACGGCGTTCAAGGAACTGCTCGCGAAGCCATACGGCATCGCGCTCGTCGTCGGTCCGACCGGCTCCGGCAAAACGACGACGCTGCACTCCGCGCTCGGTTTCATCAACACCGTCGACATGAAGATCTGGACCGCGGAAGACCCGGTCGAGATCACGCAGAAGGGTTTGCGTCAGGTACAGGTGCAGCCGAAGATCGACTTCACCTTCGCCGCGGCGATGCGCTCATTCCTGCGCGCCGATCCGGACGTGATCATGGTCGGCGAGATGCGCGATCACGAGACCGCGGCCATCGGAATCGAAGCGTCGCTGACCGGACACCTCGTGTTCTCGACTTTGCACACCAACTCCGCGCCGGAGACCATCACCCGTCTCCTCGACATGAACATCGACCCCTTCAACTTCGCCGACGCCCTCCTCGGCATCATGGCCCAGCGCCTCATCCGCGTGCTCTGCGTGAAGTGCAAAGAGGGCTACCACCCGACGCCCGAAGAGTTCGAAGAGATCATCGAAGCCTACGGCTACGACTACTGGCCAGGCACCGGGATCACCTACTCACCCGACCTCACGCTGTATCGCCCGAAAGGCTGCCCGCAGTGCAACAACTCCGGCTACAAAGGCCGCATGGGCGTACACGAGTTGCTGGTCGGCACCGATGACATCAAGCGCGCGATCCAGCGCAAAGCGTCGATCGATGAGATGCGCAAGCTGGCGATGAAACAAGGCATGCGCACGCTGCTGCAGGACGCGGTGGAGAAAGCGTTCAAAGGCGTGACGGATGTGAAGCAGGCACGCGCAATTGCTGTGAAGTGACCCCACTGTCATCCCGAGCGTAGCGAGGGAGCTGGGTGGGCGGGGCGCGCTGCACTACGCCATGTAGCCGTTGGTCAACTCACGCACATGCCGAGGTAGCCTCGGATGGATGAAGCTGTACTACGTCTACATCCTCGCCAGCATTGCGCGCGTGCTCTACATCGGGGTGACCGGTAACTTCGAACTCCGCCTGATCGAGCACCGCACGAAGAAATATCCCAAGGCGTTCACGTCGCAATACGACGTCACGAAACTCGTCTACTTCGAGGAGTACATGCGCGTTGAAGAGGCCATCGTCCGCGAGAAACAGCTGAAGGGATGGCGGCGGTCGAAGAAGGTCGCGTTGATCGAGAGGGGCAATCCGGGGTGGGTGGATTTGGGGACGGTTTAGGCGCCCCGCCCGCCCAGCTCCCTCGCTACGCTCGGGATGACAGCGAGTGACCGTCCCTCTCCCCGTAGCCGCGGGGAGAGGGACTTGAAAAACTAGGTCGTGGTCGTCGCGGCGGTGCCGGCCGTGTCGGTCGACGTCGCGGTGTCGGTCGTGGTGGCCGACGTGTCGGTCGAAGCAGCCGTGTCCGTCGTGGTGACGGTCTCGGTGACGACGGTCTCGCTGGCGACCGTGGCGACGCTGTCGGTCGCGACCGACTCAGTCGTTTCAGCTTCCTGCTTTTTGCAGGCAACGGTGGCAACCAGGGCAACGGCGCAAAGGATGGTGACAAATTTCTTCATTGGAATCTCTCCTCAAAGTCTTGATCGACGAATAGTAAAGCTGTGCTGCGACTTCTTTTGGTGCCGTACCACCCCACCTTCGCGTGTCGTTAGAATCGTTGAGGTTGCTGGATAGCACGACCGGCAGCCCGAGGGCAAATCGCCCTCAGTCCGGAAAGGCCGTCCGATCGATCGCCGGCATCAGCCGCAGCGCATTTTTGTAATAGACCTTCTTCAGCACTTCGTCGGGCAATCCGAGGCCGTACATCTTCCAGAACGCGTGCCGTTTGCGGTAGTAATCGAAGTACTCATCCTCGGTCTCGAGCACGCGAAAGTACGTCGCGTACTCGTCGGCGTTCCAGATGTCTTTGCCCATCAGCACGCGGTCCTGGTACTTGATGAGGAACGCGCGCGCCGCGCGAGGCTGACGTCCGAGCTCGTAGAGCACTGCACCCATTTCCGTGTACACGTTCGGCATCTCGTCGAGGAGCTTGCCGAGGCGGGCGAGATCGTTGCCGAGCCATGCGAGGTGCGCGGCGATGAACGTCGTCTTCGGATGGCGACGGAAGAGATTGAACTGCTCGCTCATCGTCTGTTCGAAAGAAGCAAACTTCGGATCGTCGCGGCGGCGATTCGGATACTGCTGCAACTCGAGCCAGCGCTCGTTGTGCTTGTCGAGCGGCGACCAGAACGCCATCGGCTCGCCGGTGTGAATCAGAACAGGGATCTTCAACTCGCCCGCTTTTTTCCAGATCGGATCGAGGCGCGGATCGTCGGTCGGGACGCGCTTGCCTGACTTGTCATTCAGGAACATGCCGAGGTTCTTGAAGATCTTCAGACCGACGGCGTCGTTCTTCACGTCCTGTTCGAGTTGGGCCGCTGCCTTCGTAGCGAAGTCCGGCTCGTCGATGCCTGCGAAGTCGATGTTCGCGAACGCGACAAAACGTTTCGGATAGCGCTCACGCAACGTGTTCAGACCCTGACGGAACGCATCACCCGACCCGCCGCTGAGATTGACCATCACGGAAAGGCCGATGCGATCCATGTCCGCGATGAGCTTGTCGACATCCGCTGCCGTCATCTCACGACGCTGATGATTGTGGACGTCGATGAACGGATACTTCGCTTTCGTGCGCGGATGCTCGGGCACGACCAGCGTGGATTTGGGGTCGTACTCCTCGAACGACATCGGCGCGGTTTGCGCGAACGCGGAGGAGGTGGCGGCGAGGAGGAAGAGGAGGGGGAGCTTGCGCATGTTGTGCGGGGCAAAGAGAGAGTCTTAGAGTCTTGGAGTCTTAGAGGTGCGAGTGGGGCGGTGCCCTCTAAGACTCTACGACTCTATCCCTCTAAGACTCTCTCCGGCCGACGTCAGTGCGCCATCACCGCTGCCGTCGCCTCGACATTCTCCCAGGCGAACCGCAGCGTCGCGTTCTTGCCGTTCGGCGCGATCGCGATCACGAATGCTTCCTGCGGCGCGGAGAGCGCTTTCACGGTCATCTTCGTGCGGCCGAGGTCCTGCTTCTCGTCGTAGTCGGATCCCCACTGGCCGGTCTGTTTGCTGATGATCAGCGTCCATTCCTTTTCGCCGGGGATCGTGTAGAGCGTGTAGTTGCCGGCGGGGACGTGGACGCTGCCGATCATCACATCGCCTTCGGTCTTCAGCGAGGTCGCGGCGTTCGCGCCGGTGCGCCACACTTTTCCGTAGGGGACGAGCTCGCCCAGGATGACGCGCTCGCGCTTCGACGGTGCGGAGTAGTCGATGGTGATTTTCTTGCCGTTGAGCGTGGCCTCGGCTGTCGCGGGCGGGCTGAGCGGCTTCTTCTTCGGCTCCTGAGCGACGGCGGCGCCGGCGAGGAGCATGACGGAGAGAGAGAGGAGCGTGGTGATCTTGCGCATGACCGCGGATCATCGCACGAGCGATGCAACAACACGTGCCGTGGATGTCAGGAACCGGTGAACGCGCTCAGGTCTGCGTGTCTGCTTCTCGCGGCGGAACGGCGGCCGCGAGGTCGCGACGGCAGGCGCAGGTGGCGTGGTAGAAGACGTCGTCGAGAGAGGCTCCGGTGAACCAGCGTTCGCAGTTGGCGCATTCGATCAGGTCCGCGGGAGGTGTCATCGTCCGATCTCCGCTGTTCGCATTCTGCAACTTTCCGGCCTGCCGTTTCTACGCCTGACTCTCTCCCTCGGCGCACAACGCCAGAATCGCTTTGGTGAACTCATCGACGTCGAACGGTTTCGAGATCACGAGCTT
Source organism: Thermoanaerobaculia bacterium (assembly GCA_036009605.1). Classification (GTDB taxonomy): domain Bacteria; phylum Acidobacteriota; class Thermoanaerobaculia; order Gp7-AA8; family Gp7-AA8; genus QHVT01. The sequence goes on from DASYLL010000277.1 coordinate 17,557, forward strand.
CACGATGTCGAGATCGAGCTTCGTCAACGCCTGCTGCGAAACGGCCGAGACGACCGCGACCGGGACTCGGATGTTTTCGCGCTTGAGGAAATCGATGACTTCGAAACCGTTGAGCTCGGGGACCATCAGGTCGAGCACCAGCACCGAATAGTGCTGATTCTGCAACTTCTCCACGGCGGTTCTTCCGTCTCCCGCAACGTCGATCTCGATCTTCAAACGGCTGAGAAGCTTTTCGACGAGCCTGCGGATGGCCGGGTCGTCTTCGACGACAAGCGCTCGATAGGCTGGTTTCGTGGCGACGGCGCGCACGTCGGTCATGGGACGGCGCCAGTGTAGCAGGACGTTGGAAAGGCGCTTCCGCCCTCCCGGCGTACACTCGCGCGATGAAGAAGCTCGCGCTCGCTTTGCTGCTCGTCATGACCACCGGCCCGCTCGCCGCACAGGAGCTTTCGGCTGCCGACCTCGACCGCCGGCGCAAGGCGCTCAACGATCTGTTGCACGAGCAGTGGGAGTACACGCTCAAGTCCGCTCCCGAGTTCGCCTCGATCCTCGGCGACCGCCGCTACAACGATCAGGTCAGCGACGTTTCCGAAAAAGCCACGATCGCCGATCTCGAGATGACGAAGAAGTTTCTCGCGCGCTTCGAGAAGATCGACACGACCGCGTTCTCTGATCAGGAAAAGCTCAATCGCAATCTCATGGTGCGCGATCTGCGCAATGCGATCGAGGGCGCGAAGTTCAAGTCCTGGCTCACGCCGGTGAATCAGATGGGCGGGATTCATCTCGAGGCGGCGCAGCTTCCGAGCGCGCTGCCGTTCGCGACCGTAAAGGATTACGACGACTACATCGTCCGCCTCAGCAAGTTCCCGAAGACGATGGACGACACGATCACGAACATGCGCAAGGGCATGGCGATGCGTCTGATGCCGCCGAAGTTTCTGCTCGAGAAAGTGGTCGTGCAGGCGGAAGGTCTCGCGCAGCCTCAAGGGGAGGAGTCGCCGTTCGCGATTCCGCTGAAGGACTTCCCCGAGACGTTTTCCGAGGAAGAGAAAACGCGTTTGCGCACCGCGATTCTTGGAGCGATCGATCGGTTTGTTCTGCCCTCGTACACGCGGTTCGCGAACTATGTGCGCGATCAGTACGCGCCGAAAGGGCGCATCGACGTCGGCTCCTGGGCGCTGCCGAACGGAGCGGAGCGCTACGCGTATCTCGTCCGCTTGATGACCACGACGAACCGCTCGCCGGAAGAAATCCACGAGATCGGACTCGCGGAAGTCGCACGCATCGAAGGCGAGATGCTGCAGATCGCGAAGAAGCTCGGCTACTCCGATCTGAAATCATTCAACGCCGCCGTCGAGGCGAATCCCGAGCTGAAGGCGAAGTCGCGGCAGGACATGCTCGACCTCTACACGAAGTACATCGATCAGATGTACGCGCGTCTGCCCCAACTCTTCGGACGCCTGCCGAAGGCGAAGCTGGAAGTGGTGCCCGTGCAGGAGTTCCGCGAGAAGGAAGCGGCCAGCGCATCGTACGAGACCGGCTCACCCGACGGCTCGCGTCCGGGACGGGTTTTCGTGAACACGTACGAAGCGACGTCGCGCAAGACGCTCTCGATCGAGTCGACCGCGTATCACGAAGGCGCGCCCGGCCATCACATGCAGCTCGCGATTCAACAGGAGCTGCCCGAGCTTCCGCCATTTCGCCAGCACGGCGGCTATACCGCCTTCATCGAGGGCTGGGCCCTCTACTCCGAGCGCCTCGGCAAGGAAGTCGGTTACTACCAGGATCCCTACAGTGACTACGGCCGCCTCAACGACGAAATGCTGCGCGCGATTCGCCTCGTCGTCGATACGGGACTGCACAACAAGAAATGGACGCGCGAGCAGGTCGTGCAGTTTTTCCGTGACCACTCGGCCGTCGATGAAGTGGAGATCCAGAGCGAGACCGATCGCTACATCGTCTGGCCCGGCCAGGCGCTCGCGTACAAGATGGGGCAGCTGAAGATTCTCGAGCTGCGCGACCGCGCGCAGAAAGAGCTCGGCGCGAACTTCGACATCCGCGGCTTCCACGACGAAATCCTCGGCGCCGGCGCGCTGCCGCTGCAGGAGCTGGAAGATCGGATCGTCGCGTGGATTGCACGGAGGAAGTCGTAGAGTCTTAGAGTTGTAGAGTCTTAAAGTCGAAGAGGTTGCAAGGATTACCCTCTACGACTCCAAGCCTCTACGTCTCTAAGACTCTCTCGTCCCCATGCCCGAGCTTCCTGAAGTCGAAGGCTACGCGCGCTACGTCGCGCGACACGCGCTCGATCAGAAGATCGCGCGCGTCGAAGTGCGCGATGAGCGCATTCTCGGCGAGATTCGCAAGGAGACCTTCGCGCGCAAGTTGAAGGGCAATTCGTTCACGAGCGTGCGCCGTCACGGCAAGCATCTCTTCGCCGAAACGACCGCGAAGGAAACGTGGCTGCACCTGCACTTCGGCATGTCGGGCGATCTCGCGTACTACCGCGAGCCCGAGCAGGAGCCGCGCTTCGCGCGCGTCGTCTTCGACTTCACCAACGGCGCGCGGCTCGCGTTCGAAGACATGCGATTGTTCGGCGTCGCCGATCTCGTGTCCTCGCCCGATGCGTTCATCGCGGACCGCGGCCTCGGTCCCGATCCGCTCGATCCTTCGTTCACGTTCGCGAAATTCGCTGCGCTTTTGGAACGGCGACGCGGCGCGATCAAGTCGCTGCTGATGTCGCAGGAGATCATCGCGGGACTCGGCAATCTGTGGGTCGATGAGACGCTCTACATGGCGTCGATTCATCCGCGGCGTGCCATCGATCGGCTCGAGAAGGCCGAAGAGCGCGCGATCTTCACTTCGATCCGCCGCATCCTCCGCGACGTTATCTCTCGGCGTGAACGGGGGCTCGAACCGCCGCACTCATGGCTCTACAACAATCGCGAAATCGGCGAGCGTTGCCCGCGCTGCGGAGGCACGATTCAGCGCACGGTCGTTTTCGGCCGTACCACATTCTTCTGTCCAAAACACCAGCGTTAACGCCCATTCCATGTAAAATCCGCGCCTCTCTCTCTCTCGCAGGGTCGATGAAGTTGAACGAACGTCTGGCAGAGCTCGAGCGACAAGTCGCCGAGGTGCTGCGTGGCAACGTACTTGTTGCTGCGCGTGCCGATGGTGCGGCCGTAGTGACCGCGGATTCGACGCCGGTCGGCCGCGCCATGCGCATCGTTCTCAGCGAGCTGCGAAAAGAAGTTCCGTACGAGAGCTGTTCGGTGCAGGAGTTGCGCGGCTCGCGGCTCGTGATCGTCGGCGGCGTCGGCTTCGCGCAACTCGACGTGATCATCGGCGAATCGTTCGAAGTCGACAACGTCGACATTCCGAACGGCGAAGTCATTCATCGACGGCGTCCGCTGATCGTCGGGGATACGCAGCAATACCGCGCGTTCCGCCGTGGACTGCACGTCGGCGCGGGGATTCGTTCGTGGCTCGGCGTGCCGATGATGGATGGGAACCGCGTTGCCGGAATGATCGCGCTCGATAAGGCGGAGCCGGACTACTACACGGCCGTGCACGCGCAGGTTGCGTTTGCACATGCGTCGCTCGTTGCGCGTGCGATTCTCGATGAGGGGAACAACGCGGGCGTTCTCGCTGGCTGAACCTCGTTACTCCTTGCTGCCGCTCTTTCGCGCAGGCACGGCGTTCTGCCCAGGTTCCGCGTATTTCCTGGCCTCTGCCGTCATTCCCTGCGCCTCATAGAGAGTTTCCATTCCCGCATACGCGGTCGCCAGTGCATCGCATTCCGGGCCACACGCCTTTTCCGCGATGCGAATGGCGTCCCGAAGCAGCGCCTCAGTCTTTGCGTATTCGTGGAACGTGACGTGGACCATGGCCAGGTGGACGAATCCTTCGGCCGTCTCGGCGCTGGCGCGTCCGTAGGTCTTCGCACGAAGGTCGACGGCTTTCTTCGCGTGAACGGTAGCGTCGCTCCGGAGACCTGCACGGCTCTCCATGAACGCCGTGTAATCGAGGATGTCGATCAACAGATCGGTATGGTCATAAGACGTGGGCAAACCAGTTACCCGTAGTCCTCGATCAAAGGCGCCGGTCCGTCACGTTCCAGTAACGCCAGCGCACGCAACAGCACCTCGTGCTGCATCGCCGCATCCTTCGGACGACCCAACGGATACCCATGCGGAAACGGCACCGCCAGCGCACGCGGCGGACGCACCTTCTCCGCAACTTCGCGCAGGAGCACCACACACACCGTCGCGATGCCGCGACGTTCGATCTCGGCGGCCAGCAGGCACACGGCCTGGTTGCACATCGGTCATATCGGGACGAGCAGCACCGCATCCACGCCATCTGCCGCGAGCGCGTCCGCGATCGCCGGCGCGCTGTGCTTCATCAAACGGCCCGGTGCGGTGATCGATCCCATCAGCGAGAAGTGGCGATGATTCACCGCGCCGATCACGCCTTCCTCGGCGAGCTCACGAATGCGATCGATGGGAAACGCGACGTTCGCATCCGTGTGTACGCCGCTGTGGTCGTACGACTCGCTGCGATGCGTATCGATCAGCGGCTTCGTGCCGGCATCGGACGGAATCTCGCGGAACGTCCAGTCGCCGCCACGTACGTCGTTGTCGAACGGCTCCTGCGTCGGCAGCACCAGCCCGGCCGTCGACATGAGCGCGACCTTTGCCTCGCGCAGCGGCTTCCTGAACGTCGCCCACGGCACGGGATCGTTGCGCCGCCACGGGTACGCCTTGAGGAACAGGCGCGTCGAGAAGGGCAGCTCCGAGAGGTTCGCCATGCGCGACGGATGATAGTAGTGCGTAAGTAACCGAAGCGTAATCTGACCCTTCTACTGTAGGCATCGGAGGAGCATCTGTGAGCTTGAATCCGATGACCCGGGAATTGAGAGGAGCGATCGAATCGCTCAATTGTCAGCAGCTGGACACGCAGAAACGGGAGTTGCTGACGCTGGTGGATGCGCTGCTGCCCTTCGAATCCGAAGGCAACGGCAATGGCAACGGACATGCGACGCATCGGCGTCTCTCGCCGCGCGAGTCCGAGGTGCTGAACATGATTCTGGCGGGCCGCCGCCTGAAAGAGATCGCCGCGACGCTCGACATCAGCGTGAAGACGGTGACGACGCATCGCTCGCGTCTTCTCCGCAAGCTCGGCCTCGAAGACAACCTCGGCCTGTACCGCTACGGCGTTCGCAATGGTCTGATCAGCGTGTAGTCGCGTTACGATCACGCGCATGGCGATGATCGTCGGTACCAGCGGCTACAGCTACAAAGAGTGGAAGGGCACGTTCTACCCGTCGGATCTTCCGGCGGCAAGGATGCTTCCGTTCTACTCGCAGCATTTCGGCTCGGTGGAGATCAACAACACGTTCTACCGGATGCCGGAGGCGAAGACGATCGAGAAGTGGTCGTCCGAGGTGCCGGACGGATTCCGATTCGTCCTCAAGGCGCCGCAGCGCATCACGCATCAGAAGAAACTCGTCGGCGTCGAAGACGAGGTTCGTCATTTCCTCGAGGTCGCGTCTCTCCTCGGCCCGAAGCTCGGGCCGTTGCTCTTTCAACTGCCGCCGTACTTTCGAAAAGAGACCGAGAAACTGCGCGACTTTCTCGCGCAGATCCCGCACGGCTGGCGCGTGGCGCTCGAAGTGCGGCATGACTCGTGGCTCGACGAGGATGTCTATTCGTTGCTGCGCGCGCACGATGTGCCGCTGGTGTTGTCCGATACCGACGAAGTCGTCGATCCCGGCACGCTGCTCGTCAAGACCGCGTCGTGGGGCTACCTGCGACTGCGACGTACCGAGTACAGCGACGAACAGCTCGCGGCGTGGGCGCGGCGGATCGAATCGCAGGGCTGGTCGGACACGTACGTTTTCTTCAAGCACGAGGACGAAGGAAAGGGGCCGGCGTTCGCGAAGCGATTTCTCGCGCAGCTTCGTTGACGGGTGCGGCCTCGCCGCGTACCCTTGCGCCTCGTGACGCTGCTCCGAAGCGCCATCGTTTTTTCGCTCCTCTATTCGCTCAAAACTCTGAGCCGAATTTTCTATCGCCATGACTGGGCGTGGGTCGGCGAGAAGTTGCCCGGCAATCCGTGGAAGAACCTGCGGCTGGTCGTGTTCCTCAACCACACCAGCCTCTTCGAACCGCTCTTCCTCGGCGTCCCGCCGGCGCGGTTCATCTGGCGCCTGGCCGCACACGGCGTCGTTCCCGCCGCGGACAAGACCACCGATCGTCCGCTCGTCGGGATGATCTTTCGCTTCATTGCGCATGAAGTCATTCCGATCACGCGGCAGCGCGATGACACGTGGGCGCAGGTGCTGAGCACGATCGAGCCGGATTCGATGGTGGCCATTGCTCCCGAGGGGCGGATGAAGCGGGCGAATGGACTCGATTTGCATGGTCGAACGATGACCGTGCGCGGTGGCGTCTCCGACATCCTGCAATCGTTCAAGCATGGGCGCATGCTCATCGCGTACAGCGGCGGACTGCATCACGTGCAGGTACCGGGACACGTTCCGTCCGTCTTCAAGACCGTGCGGCTGCGACTCGAAGTGCTGGAGATCGAGGACTACATCGCCGCGATGTCCCACGAGGGCGGAGAGGAGCAGTTCAAGCGCAACGTCATCCGCGATCTGGAGCGCCGGCGCGATACCTACTGTCCCGAAGAAACTGTTCAAACGCCTCAGGCATCATCGGCCGGCTGAACAGAAATCCCTGGATGTACTCGCAGTTCTGCTCGAGCAGGAAGTCGAGCTGATCCTGACGCTCGACCTCTTCCGCGATGACGGAGAGTCCGAGGTCGTGGGCGAGCGCGATGAGATGTCGCGTGATCGCACGGCAACGTTCATTTGTCGGCAGGGGTTGCACGAACGTGCCCGGCAGCTTGATCCCGTCGACGGAGAAGTGCAGCAGGTGCTCGACCGCGGAGTGACCGGTGCCGAAGTCGTCGAGCCAGATTCCGACGCCGAGGTTCTCTTTCAGCGCGCGCAAGACCGGCTCTGTTGCGGCCGGGATCTGCGCGGTCTCGGTAATCTCGAGATTGACGCGAGTCGTGTCGATTCCGTACGCATCGACGAGCGACGTCAATCGTTCGAGCACCCGTCCGTCCTGAAACTCGCGAGGGGAGAGGTTCACATTGACGCGAACGTCGGGTGCGAATGCCTGCCATCGCGCGGCATCCGCGTACGCTTTGCGGACGAGGATGTGATCGAGCTCGAAGAGCTCTGCGCCGCGATTCTCTTCCGCGGTCTCGTGGATGATCGACGCTTCGCGCAACTCGCCCGATTGCCGCCGCTGCCGCAGCAACGCCTCGGCGCCATAGATTGCGCCGGTGCGTGCGTGATGGATCGGCTGATAGAGAACGACGAGATCTTCGTTCTCTTCAAGCGCGCGATCGAGGGCGGCTTGTGCGACGCGGTCCGACGTCACGATGAACGGCGGTACAGCTGCCACGTTGCGAGCAACGCGCCGAGCAATGCGACGACGACGAGCAGCTTGTTGCGCCTGACCTGACTCCAGAACGAGGACTGTTCGCGCTTCTGCTGTTCGATCATCTCCATCTGCATGGCCTGTTTCTGCCTGATGGATTGCTGTACGTTGCCTTCGAAGTCGCGCAGCAGCCGTGGGCTTTCGGGACGCACGGCCTTGCCGCGCTGCGTGTCGACGAGAACGGCATTCGAATCGAGCGGCTTCACGACGCGATCGCCGCGATCGTCCTTCTCGACGCGATATGCGCCCTGATCGAGAAACAGCACTGTCTGCCCGACTTGCGTGTTGCGGACAAAGACGACGTGCTCATCGCCCGTGTTGAAGTGCGGCACACCGACGAAATCCTGCGCGACGTCTCCCACCACGCCACCCGGCGTCACGATGGTGATTTCCTGCGCGGGGAACCC
>DASYLL010000278.1:0-12733 GCA_036009605.1 Thermoanaerobaculia bacterium
CGCAGTGGAGCATGATCTGCACGGCCATCAACCTCAGGCAACTGATCGCCTTTTACATCTCCGGACTCGCACCCGCGCCCGCGTAAGGCGCATTCGGGTTAGTCGCGGGTTGGCCGTCGACCGGTTGCTCGGCGAACAACCTCCTTCACTCCACTTCCCCCCAAAATCGTTTCAAACCAGCTCCGCCGTGTTTTGAGACACCCTCCCGCAGCTGCCGCTTTCGTATGCCACAGCGCGAATAGCAAACATACAAAAGCGGCAGCTGCGGCTGCCGCACTCCAAACTTGCACATCTCGCGGTGAAGATGGTGTGATCGGCAGCCGTGACGGCTGCCGACACCCATCGCACCATCGACGCCGTCTGGCGCATTGAATCCGCAAGACTCATCGCCGGCCTGACGCGCATCGTGCGCGACGTCGGACTGGCCGAAGAGCTGGCGCAGGATGCGCTGGTCGCGGCGCTCGAACAGTGGCCCGAGTCGGGCGTCCCGGACAACCCGGGCGCCTGGCTCATGGGCACGGCCAAACATCGCGCCATCGATCAGCTGCGACGCAGAACGCTGCTCGAGCGTAAACATGAAGAGCTCGGCCGCGAGCTCGCGTTGCAGCAGGAAGCCGATCTCGCGGCGGCAATCATCGAAGACCTCGACGACCACGTCGGCGACGATCTTCTGCGACTGGTCTTCATCGCCTGCCATCCCGTCCTCTCGACCGAAGCACGCGTCGCCCTCACCCTCCGCCTCCTCGGCGGCCTGACGACCGACGAGATCGCGCGCGCGTTCCTCGTTCCGGAGACGACCGTCGGCCAGCGCATCGTGCGCGCGAAACGCACGCTCAGCGATGCGCACGTTCCGTTTGAAGTGCCGCGCGGCGCCGAGCTCACGGCGCGTTTGTCATCCGTGCTCGAAGTCATCTATCTGATTTTCAACGAAGGCTACTCCGCGACCGCCGGCGACGACTGGATGCGCCCCGCGCTCTGCGAAGACGCACTGCGGCTCGGACGCATCCTCGCCGGACTCGTTCCAAACGAGCCCGAAGTGCATGGACTCGTTGGGCTGATGGAGACTCAGGCATCGCGATCGCGTGCGCGCGTCGGACCGTCGGGCCAGCCGATTCTGCTGCTCGAACAGGATCGCGCGCGATGGGATCCGCTGCTCATCCGACGCGGACTCGCTGCGCTCGCTCGCGCGGAACAACTCGGCGGCGCGTTCGGTCCGTATGCGTTGCAGGCCGCGATCGCCGCGTGTCACGCGCGTGCACCCACCGCGGAGGAAACGAATTGGACGCGCATCGCCGCGCTCTACGACGCGCTCGCGCAGGTGACACCGTCCCCGGTCATCGAGTTGAATCGCGCCGTTGCGTACGCGATGGCGTTCGGCCCCGCCGCGGGACTCGAGCTCGTCGATGCTTTGACGGCGGAACCGACACTGCAGGGCTATCACCTGCTGCCGAGCGTGCGCGGCGACTTTCTCTTCAAGCTCGGCCGCTTCGAGGAGGCGCGCGTCGAGCTCGAACGCGCCTCCTCCCTCACGCGCAACGCGCGCGAGCGCGAACTGCTACTCGCCCGCGCCGCCGCCTGCGTTCGGTAGGTTGCGGAACAACGCGTTGATGTCGGTCTTGTCTTTGACTTCCGCGTAAATCGCGCTCGAGTTTCCGTCGCGAAGAAACTCTTCCGCGAGTCGGAGCGTGAGACTGATCGCCGCGCGCGCGATCCCCGCACCCGCGCTCAATCGCCGCGCGCCGAGGCGTCGCAGCTCTGCTGTGGGTGCGAGACCGCCGATCGCCATCACATTCAGCGGCAACGGATCGATCCCTCGCGCGACGGCTTGAATGTCTTCCGCGCTCGCGATCAACGGGACAAAGATTCCGTCGCATCCGGCGTCTCTGTAGCGAGCCGCACGCGCCAACGTCTCCTCGACGAACTGCTCGCGCGGCACCACTCCTTGCAGCAGGATGTCGATTCGCGCATTCACGAACAGATCGACGCCCGCCCGCTGCGCGCCTCGCTTCGCGGCCTCGATCTTCGTGCAGAGCAAATCGGGACTCTTGCTCCCCTCTTCAATATTGATTCCGACTGCACCCGCGTTGGCGATTGCGTAAATGTTCTCGGCGACTTCGGCGGGATCATCGGAATACCCGCCTTCGCTATCGACGCTCAGCGGCACATTGATCACACGCACGATTTGCTCAACCGTCCTGATCAACAATGCCGTCGGCAACGCATCCCCATCCGGATAGCCATTCGCCCATGCCACCGCGGCACTCGAAGTGGCAATCGCTGCCGCGCCTGCCGATTCAATGAGCCGCGCGCTGCCGGCATCCCATGCGTTGGGAAGAACGAGGAACTGGCCGGGAGCGTGAAGGTTGCGGAAAGTGGTGGCGTGTGTTGGATTTGTCATGTTCGACCTCGCACGCAACATATGTCAGGTCCGGCTCCGATGCTCCACGAAACGCAATCTTCTCGAGCATCGTAGCCAGGCCCGATTCTTGCCGCACCTCACCCTCGAAGGAGCAGCACATTATGTTGAGCGACAAAGACGTGATCGTCACAATCGCGGTGAAAGACATCGATACCGCCGCGCGATTCTATGAAGACAAGCTCGGGCTGAAGCCAACCGACGAAAGCCAGCCGGGAATGCCGGTTTACAAGAGCGGCAGCGGCACGATCTTTCTCTATCCGTCGCAGTACGCCGGCACCAATCAGGCGACCGCGGCGACGTTCACCGTCGGAAACGACCTCGAAGCGATCGTCGCGGATCTGAAATCGAAAGGCATCACCTTCGAGCACTATCCCGATCTGCCGGATACGAAGATCGAAGGCGACATCCACGTCGCCGCGGACACGCGCGTCGCGTGGTTCAAGGATCCGGACGGCAACATCATCTCGCTCGTGAACGGGTAGCCCACCGGCACGGGAAGTACAGCAGCACGACCACGACCGCCGTCACGAGGTACAGCATCGGCAGGCTCCACATGTACCCGGGCGGCACGTCCGGCGGCAACATCGGATGGTTCGCGACGAGCCATCCGGTGCTCTCCGGCGTGCGCACGAGCGAGATCAGCACCGCGATCCCGTGAATGAGCGGGATATGCAACACGTAATAGAGCAACGGCGCCTGTCCGAACACCGCCAGCCATCGCGCCACACGCCCGCGCGCGTTCTCCAGCAGCGGCAACACGAGCAGCACGGGACCGAGCGTCATCAAAAGAAACTGCAATGACGCGGGATACTTGGATGTGCTGAGAAATCCGAGGAATGAGGGGCGTTCCCATGGACGAGGATCGCCGTAGATGCCGGTCGTGCGAAGAATGATGAACAACACGATCGCGGCAAGGCCGATCGCGAGACAGATGCGGCGTCGCTTCTCCGGCGGGAACTGAAACACCTCGCCGAAGGCGTACCCCGCGGCCATCACACCGACCCACGGAATGAGCGTGTAGAGCACGACGATCGTCACACTCCCCGCCTCGAACATCCAGCCCGCGTACAACACGCGCAGCAGCCAGGACGGATCTTCGATGTTGGGGATCATGTTGTGCCCGACGATGATCGCGACGCCGATCGCCGCAACGACGCGCGACGGCAGAAACACGAGCACCGCCAGAATCACCATCGACCAGCCGATCGCCCAGATCACGCCCGCGAGCGTGTAGTGCGCATAGTCGAAGTTGAACGTCCACGTGAACCGGATCAGCGTCAGCTCCAACAGCACGAGCCCCAATCCGCGGATCAAAAGAAACTTCGCGAGCTGTGCACGCGCAACCTTGCGTCCGTACAGAAACGCGGAGGTGCCGGCGAGAAACACGAACGCCGGCGCGCAGAAATGCGTGACCCATCGCGTGAAGAAAAGCTCGGGCGTCGAACCACCGGCAGGCACGCCTGCGAAGACGCGTACATGATCGATGGCCATCAGCACCATCACGGCACCGCGCACGATGTCGATCGATACGAAGCGGTTCATGGAGTCGGCCGCACGATTCCCAGTGCCGCCATCTTCTCATGCAGATACGTGCGCTGGATGTCGAGCTGCTGCGCGGCCTTGCTCACGTTCCAGTTCGCGCGGCGGAGCACGGCTTCGATGTACTCCTTCTCGCATTGCGCCTTGAAATCGCGGAGCGGCATCACCGGCGCCGCCTCCGCAATTCGCACGATTCCGCTCTCCGGCCCCGCGCCGCGCGTCAGCACCGACGTCGGAAGCTGATCGAGCGTGACGGGATCAGTGCCGAAGACCGAGATCCGCTCCGCGAGATTGCGCAGCTCGCGCACGTTGCCCGGCCAGTCGTATGCGGCGAGCGCTTCGTGCACCGTCACGTCGACCGACAACGGCACGCGCTGATTCCGCGCACACGATTGCTGCAGGAACGTCGCGAACAACAACGGCACGTCGCTGCGCCGCTCGCGCAGAGACGGCACATCGATCGGCACCGTCGCCAGACGAAAGAACAAGTCCTCGCGAAAGCGTCCATCGCGCGTCAGCTCCTGCAGATCGCGATGCGTCGCCGCGAGCACGCGCACGTTCACCGCGCGATCCGTCGTCTCGCCAATGCGCCGCACGCGCCCATCCTCGAGCACGCGCAACAAACGCGACTGCAGCTGTGGATCCATGTCGCCGATCTCATCGAGAAACAACGTCCCGCCATCCGCCTCTTCGAACAGACCGCGCTTCGCCGTCTTCGCATCGGTGAACGCGCCACGCGCGTGACCGAACAACTCGTCCTCGATGAGATGCGCCGGAATCGCCGCGCAATTCAGCTTGATGAACGACCGTTGCGCACGCCGGCTGTAACGATGCAGCGCATTCGCCACGAGCTCTTTGCCCGTGCCGCTCTCCCCGCGAATGAGCACACGCGCTTCTGTCGGTGCGACTTTCTCGATCGCCGCACGCAGCGTCTGCACCGCCTCGGACTGTCCGACGATCTCCTGCCCACGCGCGCGCAACTCGCCAACCTGGCGGCGCAACATCGCATGTTCGAGACAGTTGCGCACCGACTTCAAAAGCCGCTCGCGACTGAATGGCTTGTCGATGAAATCGTGTACGCCGAGCTTGATCGCTTCGACCGTTTCCGCCATCGACGCTTCGCCTGAGATCACGATCGACGGAGGCATCGCATCGCCGAGAATCCGCACGAGCTCGATCCCGCTCATTCCCGGCAGACGCACATCGACGAGCGCCATATCCGGCTGCACCCGCGACGCATCCCGCAAATGCGCAAGCGCATCCTCGGCCGTCCGAAACGCCACGACACCGTAGCCTTCCTCGCGCAAACGCAGCGTCACGTTCGCCGCGATCTTGTCATCGTCCTCAATGACCAGGATCAGTTGCATGACGCCTCCGGTGCCTTCGGCGCAGTTCTCGGTTGTCGGTTATCGGTTCTCGATGCAGCGTCGCGCGAAACCAATACTCTACGGACAACCGACAACCGAGGACTGCGCATGAGCGTGATGCGCTCATGCGCACTCACCGAAGATCACGCGAAACGTCGTCCCCGACGCCGACGTCGACGCCAGCACGAGATCGCCTCCGTGATCGAGCATCACCTTGCGCGAGATCGAGAGTCCAAGTCCCATGCCCTCCCCGATTCTGCGCGTCGTCACGTACGGATCGAACACACGCGCGCGCAGCGACTCCGCAATGCCCGAGCCGTTGTCGCGCACTTCGAGCGTCACGTGCGGACCGTTTCTCACGATCAGAAACCGCACGGAGCCCGCACCCGCGCGCGCCGAGTTCGAGCAGAGATTCACGAGCACCTGCCGGAACATATCGCGATCGACGCACACCACCGCGTCGCCGCCGCCGTCCTGCAGCTGCGTCTCCGGCCACGCGTTCGCAAATGTTGTGCAGAACTCTTCGAGCATTTCGCCGAGGGATTCTCGGCGGAGGACGGGCTTTCCGATGCCGGCGAAGGAAGAGAATTCGCGTGTGTATCGCGCAAGACGTTCCAGTTCCTCCGACACGCTTTCCTGCATTCGCGCGATCTCCTCATCGGACGCGCCCGCACGCACGAGATCGGCGTAACGTTCTAGCTCCAATCGTGCAGCAGTGAGCGGTCCTTTGATCTCATGCGCGTGTCGCCGCGCCGTTTCCTGCAACGACGTCACGCGTTCGAGATAGTCGCTGCGCTCGTGCTCCTGCGCGCGGCGATAGCGCATCCACGACATCACGACAGCAGCAGCCGTCACGAGCGCAAAGATGATCAGCAACGCGAACTCGAACCGCCGCAGCATCGCCGCGCGATTCATCCGCAGCACTTCGATGCGATTCATCAGCTTCTGCGTTTCGTCGAAGCGCTTGCGATACTCCGCGCGATGGACGGGATCGTGCGAGCGGAGCGCCTTCTGATCCTCCATCGACTGTTCCAGCGCGCGTCGCACGTCGGGACGAAGTGCCATGTCGAGCCACACGCTCGAGAACTCGTGGAGCACGATCCAGAACAACAGCGTGGCCGCTGCGATCGTGATCACCACCGTCAGGAGCGAGCGCGTACGGGTCACTGCAGCGCCAGCTCCACGTTCCATCGATACGACGTCAGCGGCTTCGCGCTGATGGTCGTGCCGATCAACGCGTCGACGAGACCACCAGTGTTGCCGCCGGTGCCGACGCCACCCGACTTCGTGATCCACTGCCGCGCATCTTCCTCCTCGGCCGCGGAGAACGGCAGCACCGACAGATCGACCTGAAACGCAACGCGCGATGCCTTCGTCGATAGCATGCGCAGCGGCACGCGCCACCACTTCTCCAACGCATCGAGCGACGTGAGCCGCTGCCGCTCGCCTTTCCGATCGAGCTCGATCTTCTGCACGATCCACACTTCATCCCAGAGGTCGTAACGAACCTCCAGTCGCGCGCCGCTGACGACCTTCGTATCGCGATGTCGCGCGACGAGCAGGAACGTCGTCGTCAGTCCGCTGCGAAGCTGTTTGCGCACGTTCGCGTCCTGCAGAATCGACAGCGGCAACGTGGCCGCGACGACACCTCCCGGCTGCGTGGAGTACGTCAACTGCGGCTGTTGCGCGCGGACCACCGCAGGCAACAGCAACGCGAGCGCAACCAGCAACGTTCGCTTCACCACGCGAACCCCACGCCGAAGCGCAACGTGCCCCACGCGCTGCGCCGCACCCAGCTCGCCGAGAACTGCCGCTGATCGGCGTTCACGGGATAGAAGTCCGCAACGGAGCGACTGCCCACACGCGCATTCAGCTCGATTCGCGAGTCGCCGTTCTTCGCGCGATTCGCGTCCCACAGGCTGTACGAATAGCCGGCGGTGACGGCGGCGCGCGCGGCGCGATCGCGCTGCACGCCATCCACATCGCTTTCGAGCGTGTACTGCACCAGCGACGTCTCCACTCCCGCGGAGACCGATGTGCGCTCCGAAAGCTCCACGTACCGCGCGGCCTTCAGCACGACCTCGCGCGCCTCGGAGTGCAGCGTATCGGGGCGCGTTTCGAACACGGGAGAGCCGCCGTTTGGATCAGGGGTGACGATGAACGTGTACGTCGCGGCATCGGACCAGCTGACCCGCGGCTGCACGCTCAGCAATGTTCCGCGGGTCGGGAGGAACGGGCGGTTCGTCGTGTTGTACGACCACGTCAGACTGGCGACGCGCTGGCTGCGGTTCTCGTCGAACGTGACCTCGAAGAGCTGGCGCACGTCCTCGCCGAAACGGACCTCGTCGATGTCGAGCGTCACCGTCTGATTGGCGGAGACCGGGATGCCGACCACGAGCTGCGGCGACAGCGTGCTGTTCGCCGAGGTGACGACGTGCTTGAGGTTCAGCGTGGCGAATGCGCGCGTGTCGAGAAGATCGTATTGCGTGTAGCCAATGGCGAAGGCGATGTAGTCGCGCGCGAAATTGTTGTCGTAATCCGTGGTGAGCAACGCCATGTGCAGCGCGCCGCGGCGTCCCATGAACCAGCGCATGCCGACGGTGGCGACGTTGTCGGCGACGCCGATGCGATCGCTGTAGTCCGCCCGGACATTTTCGTCGCGCTTGATGATGGGACGGAGGTCGAGCGCGTAGAAAAAGTTCTTCGTCTCGTTGATCGTGATGACCAGCACGTGCCGTCCGCGCTCCGAGCCCTTCTCCAGTGAGAACTCGGCGGAGAGGAGAAACGGCAGGCGGCTCAGTCGCGCGGAGGCATCGCGCAGATCGGCTTCGGAGTACTCCTCGCCCGCGCTCAGACGCGACTCGGCGACCACCACCTCGGGCGAGACGCGATCGGCCTCGCGAATCTCGATGCGCTCGATGAAGAACCGGGTGGGAGCGAGATCCTGCGCAGCGAGGGGAATCGCGATCAGACACACGACGAGCGCGATGAGAAAAGTCCGGGTCAAGGGTATGGGCCTCCTGCGACTCTCCCATCGCGAGCCGGGTGCCACGAAAACGGCCCCCGGCCGCAACCGCGGTTTTCACCGCAAACGATTCTCATGATGTGAGTTGTGACGCGAAGGGACGACTGCACGTCACAGCGTCAGTGTATGGGATTTCGTACAGTGGGTGTATGGACGATCTTCCACTCTTCCGCAAACATTTTTGTGCCGGTTTACCGGACTGGGCCACGGTTTTGCAGAACCCGCTTTTCCATGGGCAATTTACTTTGGCTGATCATCATCATTCTCATCATCCTCTGGCTCGGCGGCTTCGCACTCAACCTGGGCGGGGGCCTGATCCACATCCTGATCGTCATCGCGCTGATCCTTCTGGTCTACCGCCTGGCGACAGGACGCAAGGTGTTGTGACGAGCGTTACTTGAACGCTCGGACAACGGCCTGAACGAGCGCGGCGTCGACGATGCCGTCGCGCTGGATGGAGGTGCCGACGATTGCACCGTCGGCATCGGCGAACTCTCGCGCATTCGATGCCGTAAGTCCGCTCCCGACCAGCAGCGGCGCATCGACGGCGTCGCGCAACGTTCGCAATCGCGCCGGATCCGCGGCGGCTCCGGTCTCGCTGCCGGTGACGATGAGCGCGTCGGCGAGACCGCGCAGCCGGAGGTCTTTCGCCGATTGCATCGGATCGACCGCGGCCAGCGGCGTCGCATGCTTGACGAGATGATCCGCGAAGATCAGCACGTCCGGCGCGAGTGACGCGCGCTTGCGCAGCGTCGAATACGCATCGCCTTCGATGATTCCCTGATCGGTCAACATCGCGCCGGTGTGTACGTTGATGCGGATGAACGACGCGCCCGTCGCGGCCGCAATCGCAAGCGCCGACAACGCATCGTTGCGCAACACATTCACTCCGAACGGAAGACGAACGTCGTTCACCACTTCCGTGATCACGCGCGTCATCGCCGCAACGGTCTCGACTTCGACACGCCCGCGCGTGAACGGGCGATCGCCGAAATTCTCGATCACGAAACCGTCACACCCACCCGCGAGCAACGCTCGCGCATCGCGCAACGCACGCTCGATCACGAGATCGAGCGATGTGAATTGCGGCGCGCCGGGAAGGGCGCCGAGGTGGATCATGCCGAAGACGGCGTGATGGGAGAAACGGGCGGCGAACGCTGGTCTGGTCAGCATGATCAGGAATTGAAAATTGAAAATTGAAAATTGAAAAATCGGAAGGTCCGGTCTCGCGAAATGCGTGGTCCGATCTTGCAATTTTCAATTTTCAATTTTCAATTTCTCCCCCAGTTATACTCCACCCCTCATGTCGGACCTCCGCCTCTACAACACGCTCTCGCGCGAAAAAGAGACGTTCCTCCCCATCCGCCCGGGCGAGGCGCGGATGTACTCGTGCGGCCCGACGGTCTACGGCAACCCGCACATCGGAAACCTGCGCACGTTCCTCTGGAGCGACCTGCTCCGTCGCTGGTTGCAGTACCGCGGCCTGCGCGTCACGCAGGTCATGAACATCACCGACGTCGAGGACAAGATCATCCGCAACGCCGCCGCCAAGGGGCAGGACATCTTCACCTACGTGGCGCCGTACATCGACGCGTTCCACGAGTCGCTCAACAAGCTGCGCATCAAACCCGCGGATCACTATCCGCGCGCCACCGAGTACATCCCGCAGATGGTCTCGCTCGTCGAGCAACTCGAACAGCGCGGCCACACGTACGAAGCCGACGGCTCGACGTACTTTCGCGTAGCCACGCTCCCCGATTACGGCAAGCTCTCGAAAGTCGAGATCGACACGACGAGCGATTTCAATCGCGTCGAAGCCGATGAGTACGAGAAGGAATCGGCCCGCGATTTCGTGCTCTGGAAAGCGAAGAAGGACGGCGAGCCTTCGTGGCAGACGACGCTCGGCGACGGCCGTCCCGGATGGCACCTCGAGTGCTCCGCGATGGCGATGAATCTCCTCGGCGAAACGTTCGACATCCACACCGGCGCCGTCGATCTCATCTTCCCGCATCACGAAAACGAGATCGCGCAAAGCGAAGGCGCGACCGGCCAGCCGTTCGTCCGCTACTGGGTCCACGGCGAGCATCTCAACGTCGACCAGCAGAAGATGTCGAAGTCCCTCGGCAACATCTACTCGATGAAAGAAATCGAAGAGCTGGAGTACGACCCGTTGACGCTGCGCTATGCGCTGCTGTCGGTTCCGCATCGCACGAAGCTCAACTTCACGACGCAGTCACTCGACGACGCGAAGAACGCGATCTCGCGCATCGAGTCATTCCTCCTGCGCGTCGATGAAGTCGCCGCCTCGGCGCCGAAAGACGCGGCTGGTGCAACCGAAGAAGGCGACGCCGCCATCGGACGCTTCCTCAACGATTTTCAGGAAGCGATGGACGACGATCTCAACACCGCGGGTGCACTCGGCGCGCTCTTCACGTTCATTCGCGATGCAAACACCGCCATCGACGCCGGCCGCATTTCCGCGGGCGACGCCGCGGGCATTCAGGCCGCGCTGCAGAAGATCGATCCCGTGCTCGACATCTTCCCGAAGCGCGACGAGACGCTCGACTCCGAGATCGAGGCGCTGATCGAATCACGCAACGCCGCGCGTAAAGCGCGCAACTTCGCGGAGAGCGATCGCATCCGCGATCTGCTGGTCGCGAAAGGGATCCTGCTGGAAGACTCGGCCGGCGGGACTAGATGGAGGAGAAAGTGAATTGAAAATTGAAAATTGAAAATTGAAAAATCGGAGGTCCGAACTCGCGAGACGCGCGTTCCAATCGTTCAGTTTTCAATTTTCAGTTTTCAATTTCTTCCTACCAATGATCGGCTACATCGAAGGAACGCTCAAACAACTCGACGCCACACGCGCGCTCGTCCTCGCCGGCGGCGTCGGCTACGAGCTGCACATCTCGCTCTCGACGTACTACCGTCTCGAAGGAAAACCGCAGGTCGCGCTCGAGGTCTACACGCACGTCCGCGAAGACGCGCTTTCGCTCTACGGCTTCGCGAGCAACGAAGAAAAGTACGCATTCGAGAAGTTGATCTCGATCTCGGGCATCGGTCCGACGCTCGCGCAGAAAATTCTCTCCGGGATCGATCCCGCCGATCTCGCAGACGCAATCGCTCGAAACGACGCGCGCAAGCTGTCCACAATCCCCGGCGTCGGCAAGAAAACCGCGGAGCGAATCTGCCTCGAACTGCGCGACAAGATCGTGCTCCCCGAGGCGGCGACGGCGACTCCGGCTGCGCCGACGCGGCTTTCGGTCGATGACGACGTGCAATCCGCGCTCGTGAATCTCGGCTACCGGCCGAAAGACGCGGAGATGGCCGTCGACAAAGCGCGACAGGAGCTCGGGGGCGACGCCGAGTTCTCGGCGGTGTTGAAACGGGCGTTACGGCACCTGACGAAGTAGCGTCGCTCCCCTCATCCGCCTTCGGCGGATGAGGGGTCGTTTTCCCCAAACATCAGGTTCGATTCTTGAAACAACCCATCCAAGGCCGATGAAACGCACCCCGCTCTTCCTCGCGATTCTTCTCCTGGCGCTGAGCGCGCAAGCCGACCGCACGGCAACATTGCTCGCACGCGCGTGGCCAACCGCCACGGTCTCGAACTTCGAAGACCTCGGTACCGGCATCGGCATCGTCTTCACTCCCGACCTCAGCGTGAAGGACAACTGCCGTTTCTACGAAGCCCTCGGCTTCGCCTGCTTCGCCAGCGCCGACTGGCTCGAAGTCCTCGGCGACATCGACTCGTACAACCTCACCCACCCCGGCCGCCGCATCCGGACGCTGATTCTCGAAACGCACGGCACCAACGGCCACGGACTGAAACTGCAGGCCGGCAAGGAACTGACCGACGCTCGTTCGTACATCGCCGTCGCGGCATTGCAGGAAATGCTCGAGCCGGTCGGTGTCCGCTACATCATCCTCAGCGCGTGCAACTCCGGCCGCCTGCTGCGCCCCGAGATCTATCGCAAGCTCAATCGCGATTCAGGCGACAAGCTTTTCCTCCCCGCGACACGCGGCATCATCGACGCGACCGAGGACTTCGACGCGAAACGCTCCAACGTCACCGTGATCACACCCGGAACGAGCCAGATCGAGACGACGCTCGTTGGCGCGGTACGCGAGCTCGCGCCATCGACGCGCGATGCGATTCTCGCCGCCGCGGAGAAACGCGAGATCACGCTGCCGCGACAATTCGCGGTCTCCGAGATGTTGATTCGCATGCTCACACGCGATCCGAAACTCGTGCTCCGCACCGGCACGCACGTCGAAGAACTATCGAAAGCCCAGACCGATCCCGACGCGAGCGAGCAGCTCTTCAAATCGTTCGTCGCGCACCTCGATCTCCTCGCCACGCGCTAGTTTGGAGTGCGGCAG
>DASYLL010000279.1:0-6064 GCA_036009605.1 Thermoanaerobaculia bacterium
AACATGCGTCGCGAAGGCTACGAGTTCGCGCTCTCGCGTCCGCAGGTCATCCTGAAGACGATCGACGGGCAGAAGATGGAGCCGTACGAAGCGCTCGTCGTCGACATCGAAGAAGCGCACGTCGGGCCGATCATGGAGAAGATCCAGGAGCGGCGCGGCGAGATGACCGACATGGTCAATCCGGGCAGCGGGCGCGTGCGCATCGAGTTCAAGATTCCGACGCGCGGTCTGTTCGGCATCCGCACCGAGTTCCTGTCCGAAACGCGCGGCACAGGACTGCTGTACCACACGTTCCTCGAGTACGGTCCGTTCCGCGGCGAGATCGCCAGCCGTTCGCGCGGCGCGCTCGTATCGAAGGAAGGCGGCGACACGACCGCGTATGCGATCGAGCCGCTGCAGGAGCGCACGGTTCTGTTCGTCGTGCCCGGCATCAAGGTGTACGGCGGCCAGATCGTCGGCGAGAACTCGCGCGACGTCGACATGGTCGTGCAGGTCTGCCGCGCCAAGCATCTGACGAACATGCGCGCATCCGGCTCGGACATGGCCGTGAAGCTCACCCCACCGCGCCTCCTCACGCTCGAGCAGTGCCTCGAGTGGATCGAGGACGACGAGCTGGTGGAAGTGACGCCGGAATCGATCCGCATCCGCAAAACGCTGCTCGATCACTCGCAGCGCGACGTGGAACGGAAGAAAGCGAAGAAGGCGGCCGCGGTCGAGGGTTGAGTCTTTAGGCCGAAACCCCTCATCCGCTTTCGGCACCTTCTCCCCTCACAGAGGGGAGAAGGCCTATCCCAATCTCAGCCTTCTCCCCTTCGCAAAGGGGAGAAAGTGCGCGAAGCGCGTCCCCTCTCGCCAAACATTCTTTCCTCTTCTCGCACAATTTGTGCACGGCTCCGGATCCATTGAAAAGGAGACGGCACAATGAGAGTTCTGACCCCGGTTCTCGTTCTGGTTCTCGCCCTCCCGGTTCTCGCCGCTGACCCTGCCGCGAACTACGAGTACGAGCAACTGATGCTCCCCGTCGCACCGTCACTCGTGTTCTGCGGGTACGAGTCGCGGTACGAGACGCGCCTCGTCGCGTACAACGACGCTGAGTCGCAAGCCAGCCGCATCTGTGAGAACGATCGCTGTCACGACGTTCAGGCGAAGAGTGGCCGCGAGATCACGAACGTCGACTCGGCCGGCACTCCCCTGCCCGTCTTCCTCTACGTCGAGAAAGAGACCGCGGCAAAAATGCGCATGTCCCTCAACGTCGAAGCGAGCACCAAAGACAAGCTCGACGAGCGTGGCTTCATCGAGCTGCCCATCGTGCGCGCCAGCGACTTCACGGAAGGCAAGCTGCAGCTGGTCGGGCTGCGCATGGATCCCGGCTTCCGCCAGACCGTGCGCATGTTCGGACTCAATGGCGAGATGTCGGGCTACGTGATGATGCGCGTCTACAGCCTGATGTCGAACGAGTTGCTGTTCGAATGGCCGTTCTACGTCGGTCCGCTCTCCAGCGAAAAAACGTCCGATGGCAAGCAGCTGCGTCCGGCGTTCGGCATGGAGTGCGACATGAGCGCGTATCTGAAATCCTACGGACAGAAAGTGCGCATCGATCTCGAGTCGATGACTCCCGGGATGAAGTACTGGGCGTTCATCTCGGTGACGAACAACAAGACGCAGCACTTCTACACGGTGCTGCCCAAAGCGGTGAATTGATCAGGCGATAAACGATTCGATCGTGCTCCTGCTGTTCAGTACGACCCAGCACGTCAGATCCGCGAGCAGGTTCACCTGCCTCGGCGTGTACTCGGTCAGGGAGAACGGATCGATGATGTTCTCGTCAATGGTCTTGTAGTTCGGGAAGTGTGGGAACTCGCCCGTATCGCCGAGGTCGAGCTGGAGCTTCACCCAGTCATCCTTGATCTGCGATTCCCACACGCTCACCTTGTCGAGATAGACATAAAGGATGTCGATGGTGGCGCCGGCGGGCACGCCCCAGAACGGATTCGCCTGGATGGTGTGCGTCTTCGCCACCACCATCGGCTGGCCCGCTTTCTTGAGCGCCTGCAGTTCCTGTACGAGCGGCGCGTAGTCGGTCGACGGAAACACCTGGTTGTAATCGGGACCGGCGTTGCCGAATGAGCTCGTGACCGGGATGCCGAACAGCGGCGGGAAATTCGCATCGAGATCTTTCTCGTCCGCGGTGCCAGTGGTCGGATCGTAGTCGAGACTCAGCGGCGTTTCGGTGTTGACGAACACGATGACTTTTTTCAGCCCGCGCATAATGAGCGGGATGAGGCCGTAGTTCTCGAGGTTGCCGCCGTCGCCGAAATCGAAGAGCTGCGCCGCGGGCTGCGTGGCGCTCGCGACCGGCGGCCAGTAGTTCTGCTCCGGCAACAGACCATCGAGCGCTTTGATCTTTTCGAAGATCGCGGCGAACGCGGAGCTGCTCGTGCCGCTCGCATTGACGAGACCGAAGACCGACGCCGGCGCATCGACCGAAACTGCACCGTCTGTCGCGGGCACGGTCGGCGCATCGCAGCCCCACGCGAACGACTCGATGAAACCGCCGCCGACGAGTGCGTCGATCTTCGCACCCGTGCTCCAGGATTTTGCGATCGGATAGACGACGGTCTGCTGGAACGGGATGCCGGAGTAGAGCGGTGAGTACGTGACCATCACCAGTCGATCGGGACTGTATGGCGCAGTCTTCGTCGGACCGTCGATCGTGGCGTTGATGAGCAGGTACGGCAACTTGTAGTCCGACGGCTCGCGCACGACGTGGAAGTTCGCGTCCGCGAGTGCGGGATTCGCGGCTTTGATGCCGGCGACGCTCGCCGCATCGAGGCTGAAGTAGCTCGGGTTGTTCGGATCATAGAGACCGAAGCGCGCGAAAAACAGCTGCCCGATCGCCGCGGCCCAGAGCAGATCATGGGGCACTCCCGCGTGGTCCGCGGCATCGAGCGCGTCGCCGAGGTTTTGAGTTGCGCCCCAGCCGAGCGAGGACGTTGGGACGTTGGAGAGCTCGTCGAGCGTGATGTTCGCAGGATCGGTGATCGGTCCGAGAAACTCCGCGTCCGACGTTGCGCCGGCGTTGTAGTACGTGAACGCGGCGGACGCCCACGAACCGCCGGAAACGCAGGAGATGTAGTCGACGTTCTGCAGAAAGCCGAACGAGATCAGCGCGCGCAGCTGACCCATCGTCGCGCAGAGCGCTCGCGTGCCGCCGCCGGGGAAACAGATCCCGACGTTCGGTTGCACGCCGGCCTGCTGCTCGGGCCAGGTGTAGGTCGTTCCGTTCGAGTACCAGACATTCGTCGTGAACGTGGTCATTGCGATCTCCCGGGAAACCCTACTCACTGCGTCAGTTCCATCATCCAGACGTCGGCCGACGTCCTTCGTTCCGAATACACCATCGTGCGTCCATCCGCGGAAAGACTCATCGTGCCGATCGGCATGGTGGTCGTCACGTCGCGGATTCGCGCGGTCGCAGCGTCGACGATTCGCAACCGCGAACCATCGCCGTACAGAATTTCGCGCCCTCCCGGCAACCACACCGGATGCGCGCCGCTGTTCGTGAGTCGTCGATACGTGCGATCCGCAAACGTGTAGATCGCGATTCCGGGTGCGTTACGCAACTCGCCCGCGAGCATCGTGCCGTCGGGCGACCACGCCGTCATCGCCGGATGGAAATTGTCGGGCGCCGGCGGCAGCGGCTCGATCTTCCCGTCCGTCTGCACGAAGCTGTTTTCGTCGTTGTAAAACGAAATGCGCTTGCCGTCGTTCGCGGCGGCGGGATACCAGGCGCTGCGACCCTGCGTCGTCGTGACGCGCACCAGATTGCTGCCGTCTGTGTGAATGCTCCAGATCTCGTAGCGATCGGCATCGCGCTGCGAATAGAAGTAGATCTTCTTCCCATCCGGCGACCACGTTGCGCCGCGATCGCGCGCCGCATCATTCGTCAACTGACGGATCTCACCCGTGGCGACGTCGGCGATGAACAGATCTTCCTGTCCGCCGCGATTCGTCATCGCGACCAGGCGTCCGTCCGGCGAGACCTGCGAGCTGAAGACGAGAAACGATCCGGCCACGATCGGTTTCGGCTCGCCTGTCGTCGTCCCCAGGATCGGGTCGAACGCCACGGATCGCATCGCCTCCGACTGATCGATCGATGCGAACACGAGCTTTCCATCGCGCGACATCGAATAGCCGCCGCTGTACCGCGCCGGCGTCGTGATCGCCTCCGGTTCGCCGCGTGTGCGACCGCTCTTCTCGTCGATGCGGATGCGCCACAAATTCATCGCGCCGTTGCGGTCGCTGCCAAAGTAAAGATATTGACCATCGGGCGACCAGACCGGATTCCAGTCGACGGCCGCATCGCTCGTCACGCGCACGATCGACGCGCGCGGATTCTTCGCATCGGGATCGATCGTCCAGAGATCGCGCTGCGCCGTTTCGCCGACGATGCCCCAGTACGCGATGCGATGCCCGTTCGGCGACCAGCTCGGCTGCACGCCATCGCGATCGAGCAGCAGCTGGCGTTGCCCGGTCTGCACGTCGACGGTCCAGAGACTGCTCGTCGTCCCGCGCGACGTCGGCATGAAGCCGACATTTTCCGTTCCGCACACGAGCCGCTTGCCGTCCGGCGACCACGAGGGATTGAAGCAGGCATCGACGACGCGTCGCGATGACTCGCCGGTTGCGCCCATCACGAAGATGCCGCCGCCTTCGCACTCCGATCGATACGCGATCTGCGAGCCGTCGGGGGAAAACGCGGGCTGCGTGTCCGCCGTGCGACAACGCTTCGTCAGATTGATCGCGTTGCGTCCATGTACGCGTTGCAGATGGATGTCGTAACCGTTCGCACTCGCGCGAGAGAAAACAAAGTTCTCGCCGTCTGGCGCGATCGACGGCGACATCTCGAGCGCCTCGTCGTACGTCAGCTGCGAGAACCGCGGCATCGGACGCCTGGCGACGTCGAGCTGTCCGCGCAACAGCCAGCCGACGATCAATCCCGCGATCAGCAGCGCAAGTCCGGTCGCAATCGCCGCCGTGCGCGGATGCGAAAGCACCGCGGTCTCGACGGTCGGCATCGTGCCCGAACCGCTCGAAAGCGTCTCGAGCTGAAACGCGAGATCGCGCGCCGACTGGAATCGCTGCGCGGGACTCTTCTCGAGGCAATGACGAATCACGCGCTCGAGTCCCGGCGTCACGTTCGGATTCGACGCGCTCGGATCGGGCGGCTCCTCGCGCAGGATCGACGACATCGTGTCCGCGGGTGAATCGCTGCGGAACGGATGCTCCGCGGACACCATCTCGTACATGAGTGTGCCGAGGGAGAAGAGATCGCTGCGATGGTCGACGGATTGGCCGCGGACCTGCTCGGGCGACATGTAACCGACGGTGCCGATCACCGTACCGGGCGACGTGTCCTGCTCCATCGTCTCGTCGTCGGAGAGCGCGAAATCGTCCGCGCTGCGCAACTTCGCGACACCGAAGTCGAGGATCTTCACGCGCCCATCGGTCGTGACGAAGAGATTCTCCGGCTTGAGATCGCGATGCACGATCCCGCGCTCGTGCGCCGCCGCGAGTCCGTTCGCGATCTGGATCGAGTAGTCGACCGCCTTGCGGATCGGCAACTTCACCGCGAGCCCGCTCTCGCGCAGATGACTGCGCAACGTCTCGCCTTCGAGCAGCTCCGTGACGATGTACGGCTTCCCGTCCGCGGTGCCGGCGTCGAAGATCGTGAGCAGGTTCGGATGATTCAACGCACCGACCGCCCGCGCTTCCTGTTCGAAGCGATGCAGCCGATCCGCGAACTTCGCATACGTCGGCGGCAGAACCTTGATCGCGACATCGCGACGGATGCGCGAGTCGTGCGCGCGATAGACCTCGCTCATCCCGCCCGCGCCAAGGCGCGCGAGGATCTCGTACGGGCCGAGCTTCGTACCGGGAGCCAGGGACATTTGGACGGATGCATTATGAAGGGATTGTTTGGAGTGCGGCAGTCGCAGCTGCCGCTTTTCTATGTTCGAGCGTTGCCTGTGACATACAAGAGCGGCAGCTGCGGCTGCCGCAC
>DASYLL010000280.1:0-18655 GCA_036009605.1 Thermoanaerobaculia bacterium
CCGTTCTCGGTTGTCTGTGAAATTCGCGCCGAAGCTCAGACAACCGAGAACCGACAACTGAGAACCAATCGTCAGCTCATCGTTTCCCAGGTCTTCTGCAGAACGATCTGGGTTTCTTCGGGCGGCCACACCGACGCGGCGAGGTAGTAGTAGCCGTCGCCGAGGCGGCGGGACTTCTGCGTGAGCTCAGTGAGGCTGCGACAGACGCCCTGCCGACCGCGGATGCTGGTGCGATCGACGGTGTTGCCGGTACGCTCGGCGATACCTTCGTAGACGCGTACCTCGTCGAAAAGCTGTTGAGTCGCTGCGGCCGCTCGCATGATCGCCGCACGATACCTGCTTTCGCGGTCGATGTCACACCACAGCACCTTCACGTCCGCCTCACGTCAGAAGTGCTATGGTGCCCGAAAAATAGAGAGCTTTCCCTCAGCCCGCGAAAGCGCGGTTTCTTTCCGCGAATGACCGTTGTCCAACACTCAGCCAGGTGGGTTGGCACTACTTCAGCAGAGTCCGTTTTTCTGCACGCAGGGAGCTCACGATGTTTGACGACGTACTGATCGAGTCTGCCGGCAAAGACAAGAAGAAGGGTGCCTGGGTCACCGCCCTGATTTCGGCGGTCCTGCACCTCGGAGTAGTCGGGGCGCTCGTCGCCGCCGGGTACTACGTCAAAGAAAACCCGGAAGTGATCGAGAAACCGATGTCGGCCTTCATCGTTCAGTCCGCACCGCCTCCGCCGCCCCCTCCCCCGCCTCCCGCTTCGCGCAGCGCCGGCCAGACCAGGCCGCGCGTCGAGCCGCAGCAGGAAACTCCGCGCGAACAACAGTTCCGTCAGCCGAGGGAAACTCCGCAGGAAGTGCCGCAGGTCGCGGACTCCGGGTCGGAGGATGAAGACGAAGGCGTCGAAGGCGGTGTCGTCGGTGGTGTGGCAGGTGGCGTGGTCGGCGGTGTCGTGGGTGGCGTCGTCGGGGGCACGCTCGGTGGCACGCTGGGTGGACAACTCGGCGGTCAGATCGGCGGACAGGGCGATGTGCCCGTGCGCGTCGGTGGCAACGTCAAAGCGCCGGTGATCATCACGCGCGTCGAGCCCGAGTACACCGAGGTCGCGCGGAAAGCGCGCATCAAAGGAATGGTGATCGTGGAAGCGGTCATCGATCGCCAGGGCAACGTGACCGAGGCGCGCATTCTGAAGCCGCTGCCGATGGGGCTCGATCAGGAAGCGTTGCGCGCAATCCGTCTGTGGAAGTTCCGACCGGGCACGCTCAATGGACAGCCCGTTCCCGTCTATTACAACCTCACCGTCAATTTCCGACTCGAATAACGAGCGATCAACACCAGAGAGGAGAAGTACTCACCATGGAAGGCATGGAACACAGTTTCAGCATTATGGGGATGTGGGAATCAATGACGTGGGTCGGCAAGTCCGTTGTCGGCCTCCTGGCGTTGATGTCGATCTGGTCGCTGACGATCGCCATCGAGCGTCTGTGGCGCTTTCAGCTGGCGAAGAAGGAATCGCTGCAGGTGGCGATGGGCGTGACGCCGCTGCTCAAGCAGCACAAGCTCGCCGAAGCGATTTCGTTCGTGAAGGACAAGAAGTTCCGTCACAGCCATCTCGCCAAGGTGCTCGCCGCCGGACTCACCGAATTCCAGTATCAGCAGAACGAAGATCTGCCTGAAAACTTCGACATCGTCGACTCGGGCAAGCGCGCCATCGAGCGCGAGACGCTGATGACCACCGCGGAAATGAAGAAGGGCCTCGGCAACCTGGCCACGATCTCCACGACCGCGCCGTTCGTCGGACTGTTCGGCACCGTCATCGGCATCATCAACGCCTTCCGCGGCATGGCCATCTCGGGCTCGGGCGGTCTGGGCGCGGTGTCGGCCGGTATCGCAGAAGCGCTGGCGACGACGGCATTCGGCCTCTTCGTCGCGGTGCCTGCAGTCTGGATGTACAACTACTTCCTCAACAAGGTCGAGCGGTTCAACGTGGAGATGTCGAACGCCTCATCGCAGCTCATCGACTACTTCATCAAGAACGCGAACCGCCCGAAACGGGCGTAGGCGGAGGCAGCAATGGCATTCGGTGCCGGCGGCGGCAGTCCCGACGAAGTCAAAGGAGACATCAACGTCACACCTCTCGTGGACGTCTGTCTCGTGCTGCTCATCATCTTCATGGTCGTCACGCCGATGCTGCAGCAGGGCGTCGACGTGTTGCTCCCCAACGGTCCTCACGCGGAGAAGAAGCCGGGTGAGAAGACCGATCTCACGATCTCGATCAAGCAGGACGGCTCCGTCTTCATTGGCGACAAATGGATTCCGGACAAGAACCTGCCGACGTTCCTGCGCGCGGAGTACGAAAAGGATCCGTCGCGCGTGGTGATGCTCAAGGCCGACAAGCGAATCAACTTCGGCAAGGTGCGGCTGGTCATGCGCGCGGCGAACGAAGCGGAGTTCACGCGCGTGGCCGTGCTCACCGAGAACAAGCAGGCCGGCGGCGAGATGGCCCAGGGAAGGATGTAACCGATGGCAATGTCCTCAGGCGGTGCGGGCGTCCGCTCCGAGATCAACATCACGCCGCTCGTGGACGTGGTGCTGGTGCTGCTCATCATCTTCATGGTGGCGATGCCGATCCTGCAGATGGGACTCGACGTCGAAGTGCCGCCGAAGCTGGAGCTCGCCACACCACCTCCGACGACCGAACAGAACCAGCTCGTCATCACCGTGAAGTCGGACGGTGTCTATCTCAACACGCAGAAGATGGCCGACGTGAACGCGCTGCGCGATGCGATCGCGCGACAGATGGTGTCGCGCCCGCCCGATCAGCGCGTCGTGTTCATCAATTCCGAGGATGCACTTTCGTTCGATCGCGCCGTGCAGGCGATGGACGCCGCGCGTGCAGCAGGCGCGGGCAAAGTGGGATTCCTGACCGATCCGCCGAGACAATAGCGCGAGGTGAGCACAGAGATTGGCGGAGGCGTGTCGGAATCGAACCAACCCTTCGACGCTTCCGCGCCGAAACAACGGTTTTGAAGACCGCGGGAGCCACCAGACCCCATTCGCCTCCTCGCGTTGCGTGCAGCGTGAGGAGCGCGGACGATAACACGCGGTCCGTCGCCGCCCATTGCAGCGGCTACAATCGCGCCGGATGACGTGGCTCTTTTCGTTTTATGTCTTCGCCGTCGGCGCGATCATCGGCAGTTTTCTGAACGTCGTCATCCACCGCTACCCGCGCGAGGAGTCGGTGGTGTTCCCGCCGAGCCGCTGTCCGCACTGCGGCGGTCTGATCAAACCGTACGACAACGTTCCGATCCTCGCGTGGCTCTGGCTGCGCGGTAAGTGCCGCGCCTGTCGCGGGCCGATCGACATTCGCTACCCGCTCGTCGAGCTCGCGAACGGACTGTTCTATCTCGCGATCTTTCAACGCACGGGCATCACGCTCGGCTTTCTTCCGCTCGCGGCGCTCGTGTCGATGACGATCGTGCTGATCTACATCGATCTCGAGATTCAGATCCTGCCGGACATGATCGATCTGCCCGGCACCGCGATCGGATTGCTCGTCGGCGCGTTGCACCTCGGCGCGCTGTATCCCGATCTGCTGCTCTCGAAGACGCTGTTCGAATCAGTGGTCGGTGCGATCGTCGGATCGGGATCGCTGCTCGCAATCGCGCTCACCTACAAGCTGCTGCGCAAGGTCGAAGGCATGGGCCTCGGCGACGTGAAGATGATGGCCATGCTCGGCGCGACGCTGGGATGGGAGCCGCTGCTGCCGCTGCTCGTGATCGCGTCGGTGACTGGCGCCCTGGTCGGCGTCTTCGTTGCTCTGAAGAGCCGCCAGGGGATGCAGGTCGCGTTGCCGTTCGGCGTGTTTCTCGGTCTCGCGTTTCTGGTCGTGATCTTTTTCGGGAACGAGATCTCGGCCGTCTGGTTCAGGATGCTGGTCGTCGATTAGCGCAGTTTCATCGACGGGTCGCCGAACAGGATCCACGAGCGGCGCACGTCCTCGCTGTCCGTCGCGGCCTTCGCACGCGCGGCTGCTTCGCCGAGCGTCGATCCCGCGAACAGGCGTCGATAGAGCTCTTCCGCCATGTCGATCTGTGCGAACGGTCCCGTCAGTGTCGACGACGCCCATACCGCCACGGCCCCGCCGTTCGGATTCAACAGCAGCGCCTCGGCGAGACTGGTCGTGTAGACGTCATGGTAGTAGCCGTTGAGGCACGTCATCGCGGCGATGATCGGGCGGTTCGTGTTCGCGAGCTGCGACGCCGCGGCGCCGCTGAAACCCGCGCTCCAGATCTCGACCGAACCGTGGCCGACATAGGTCATGAGCAGCGATTCGAACGACGCGTTCGTCGGTGAGGTTCCGAACGTCTTCGTCAGGGATCCCGGGACGAGCGTGCCGAGCGTCTGCGCGGCGGCCGCGAAATCGAAGTCGGGATCCTGACCGGAGACGAACGACACCTGATCGTTGCCGGCCGTGTTGCGCTGCGCGATGCGGTTGATCATCATCTGCGCGTCCGCGACGGTGCGTGCGGGCAGACGTCCGATCGCGAGCTGCGGGATGCCGGTGTTCGCGAAGTCGACGAGCCAGTCATCGGAAGCGGTTTTCATCATCGACGTCGGCACGAGCTTCGTGGGAACGAGATCGTAGCTGCCGAGTCCGAGGTAGTTGCGCGGATCCAGGCTGGCGTCGCCAAGGAGGAGGACGTACTTCGGCGCGCGCTTCCATTCGCGGGTGCGCGAGAGGAACTCGCGGATCGCCGCCGGGCCGTGGTCGCCGAAGTTGAACTCGTCGTAGAGATCCTGCACGTCGACGATCGTCGTGAGCACGCCTTCGCCATCGCGACGCGCTTTCAGCGGCTCCGCGGTGGCAGCGAATGCTGCGTTGGTGAGGATGAGCAGATCCGCGGAGGTCTTCTTGGCGTTGTTCCAGTTGGAGCCGCGCGTGACGACGAGCTGCGATGGCGCGAGCACGCGCGTGTCACCGAGAACGACGATCGAGCGCGTGCCTTTCGGCGGCGCGAGGAAGGTCGCGTTGCCGCTCGCGTAGTCGACGAGCAGTTCGGTCGGCAGCATCGGATCGGTGACGTCGAACGCGCGAACCGCAGTCGTGGTGAAGCCCGAGACCTTGACGGTTGCGCCGCCGGCGACGGAGACCTTCAACGCGTTGTCATCGGCGACGAGACGATGCGGATACGTGAGACGCAACGTTTCGACGACGGAGACGTCGAGATCGCCGTTGAGCGCGGTGAGCGTCAGTATGTTCGCACCGTCATTGAGGACGTTGTTCGGAACCGTGACCTTCGCGGTCTTGCGTGGCATGCCGTTGAAGTTCACGGTGCCGAGGTAGACGTTGTTGAGCGAGAGCTGCACTGCGTGTGCGGCCTCACTGCCGCCCTGCAGCACGATCTCGAGCGATGCGTTGCCGCCGGTGCGATCGATGTTCTCGACGGCCAGATCCTGCGTGACCGGATACGTCGTGACGATCGCGCCGAAGAAGTTCTCGCCGTCGCCGTTGGTCGTCAGCGCAGTGAAGAAGACCGTGCGCTCGATGCGCTCGAACGTATACGGCGTGCGCGCAACGGAGCTGCTCAGACCTGCGCGATTCGCGGACCTCGTGATGCGGAGATTCGTGCCTCTGCTGTTCGACAGCCAGTACGTGCGCGCGCCGCTGCCGGGTGTGTCGAGGCCGACGCCGTAAAACTCGATCGCGTCATCGGTGACGAGGATCGGCTGTTCGACGCCGCCGGTGAAGAGGCTCATCGAGCCTTTGTAGACGACGCCGGTTTCCGCCAGCTGTGCCTTCGTGACGCGATACCAGCCTTCCTGCGTGACCATCAGCTTCACTGCAGGTTTGTTCGAAAGCTCGAATTGGGTGTCGCGCTCTTTCTTTGCTCCGAGGAGCGTCGGATATTTCGGCGCGCCGAGACCACGCGGCGAGACGAAGATCCCGCCGCCCGCATCCTCGGTTGCGATCGCGACCTGCGCTTCCGAGGAGAGACGCAAATCCGAAGTGACGCTGGCGTTGCTGGTGAGAACGGGCGTGAACGGTCCATGCAGCGTGCGGATGCCGTTCAGATCGAGGTCTTCGATCGTGTACTGCGCGAACTCACCGCTCGCGACTTTGTCTTTCCACGCGTAGCTGCTGCCGGAGTCGAGCCGGCGCCGCGTGGAGAAGAGCGCCGAGCCGGGGATCAGATGCTCGTTCACTTTGACGCGGCCTTTGCCGGTCTCGCGATAGATGTTGAAGCCGAGGTTGTCGACTTCGAATGACGTGTTCCAGGAAACGCGGACGTTGCCGTCGAGATCCTGTTCGAGGTTCGTCTCGAACATGCGCACGGCGGTCGGCGCGAGCACCCATGCGATCGCGGTCGCGCTGTTGTTCGCCGGAACGGTATCGGTCTCCGTGCGCGTCGTATTCGCCGTATTCGTGAGCTGCGCGGTGTTCACCGTGATCGTGCCAGTGATGGTGATGTTGTTCGTCGCGCCCGGATTCATCGAGGCGTACGTACAAGTGACGGTGCCGGCGGCCTGCGTGCAGGTCGGTCCGCCGGGCACGACGCTAACGAACGAGAAGCCCACGGGCAACGGATCGCTCATGACGACGTTGGTCGCGACCGACGGGCCGTTGTTCGTGACGGTGATCGTGTAGATCAGCGTTTCGCCCTGCTGGAACGCGTTGTCCGGGCCGGGAGAGTTCGTGACTTTCGTTGCCGCAACGTCGACGCGGCGAATGACGGCCGTGGTTGCGGTCGCGGTGTTGTTCGCGGTGTTCGTCTCCGGACTCGTCGTCGCGGTCGTGACGCTCTGCGTGACCGTGGCGCCGTTCGCGAGGCTCGGATTCGTATTGAGAACCATCGTGAAGTTGCCGCTGCCGGTGCTCGGAGCGAGCGGATTCGTGGCCGTACAGATGATGGTGCCGGTGCCGCCGGGCGCAGGTTGGGTTCCGCAGGTCCAGCCGGCTGGAGGCGTGATCGACCCGAACGTCGTGCCGGGCGCCGTGGTCAACGTGATCGTCGGGTTCTGCGCGGGAACGGTCGTGGAGTTGTTCGTGACCGCGATCGTGTAGGTGATGGCGTTGCCGGCGATGACCGGATCGGGTGTATCGGTGATGGAGACGGAGAGATCGGTGCAGCCCGACTTCACGCCGGTGATCTCGTCGAACGACGCGGACAACACGATGCGGCCGGGAGCGCCGACCTGCGCGCCGAACGTATCGCTCGAAGTGGTCGTGATGCCCGAGGTGGCGCCGTTGACCGCCGAAGCAACGTTGATCGTTCCGTTGGTCGCGATGTAGCCGCCGCCACCGCCGCCGCCGGGGCCGTGACGCTCGCCCGGGCTGCCGTTCGGCGGTTCGGTCGACCAGGCATCGCCGCCGCGTCCACCGTTGGCCTGCAGCGTCAGATTCGCGAGTCCGCCGCCGCGCGCGAGAATGACGATCGAGCCGCCTGCACCGCCGCCACCGCCACCGTCGTTGTCCGTCAGGTTGTACGCCGCGGCGCCGTTCGCCGTGATCGTGCCGGTGCCGGTGAGCCGGCCCGCGCGAATGAGCACGATGCCGCCGCCCGCTCCGCCCGCGCCTGCGATCGTCGCGCTGTTGTTGCGCGAACCCGCGCCGCCGCCGCCGCCCAGGACGACCTTGCCGGGCGAGTCGTAGTACGGAGCGCCGCCGAAGCCGCCGCGATTGAGGTTCGACTGCCAGCTGTTGCCACCGCGTCCGCCGCGGCCCCAGTTCGCGCCGCCGCCGCCGCCTGAGTTCTGATCGTTCGCTGCGGGATTACCGTCCGTGCCGCCGCCGCCGGCGTTGCCGGGCGCGCCACGCGCAAAGTCACCGTTCGGATAGCCCGCTGGCCCAACATCGAGATTCGCGCCCGCGTCCAGCACCCATTCCGGCGTACCGGCGATGCCTTCGCCTTTGGATCCGTTCGTCGTGCTGGCGATGGGCGTGCGGTAATCGGTATTCGCACCCGCGCCACCGGCCTGCGCCAGACCGGCGCCGCCGCGGAAGCCGAGACCGTTGACGTTTGCGGTCACGCCGCCGAGGGCGAGATCGCCGGCGACGTCGAAGCCGAGGATGCCGCCGGTCGTACCGTTCCAGGAGGCAGCGGTGACCGTTGCGCCCATCGTCGCGGTCGTGTACTGCGGGATACGCACGATCTGATAGCGGCGCTGCCCCATCGTCCCGGTGGCCGCGGCGTTGTTGTACGAGTAGACCAGACCATTGCCGCCGCCGACGGCGGTGAAGTTGAACGCGCCGCCTGCTGCGTTGACCGTATTTGTCGCGATCACGTACTCATAGCGGCCGGTGCTGTTGAGATTCGTCGAGCCTGCGCCGATGCCGGTCGTGCTGCCGGTGACGCCGGCGCCATCGCCGTAGCGGTCGTCGTTGCTGTTGTTGATGGCGGCGTCCTGCATCTGAATGATCAGGACGAGATCGCCCGCGGTGATGCTGACCGCGGCACCGCGTCTCGCGCCGACGTTGAAGGTCGTCGCGCCGACAGCCGCCGCGGTCGTCGTGCCTGGCCAGTAGGAGTTGACGATGCCTGCGAGCGTGCCGCCCGCGCCGTCCTTGCCGGGCTGCGTGCCGCAGACCGTGGCCTGCACGAGCGAGTAGGCGTTCACGGTGCTGGTGTTCGGAGTGCCCGGATCGCTGGTCGTCGAACTGACGGTGGCGGTGTTGTTTCCGATGAAGCCGCCGGTGAGCGGCGCCTGCACCTGAATCGTGACCGTCGCCGTTCCGCCGTCGGCAAGCGTGCCGATGTTGCACGTGACGGTCGTGGTGCCGCTGCAGCTTCCCTGCGACGTGCTCGAGCTGACGAAGGTCGTCGTGCCCGGGATCGGATCGGTGAGCGTCACGCCGGTCGCCGTGGAGGGACCGTTGTTCTGCACGAGCATCGTGTAGGTCAGGATGCCGCCGGGGATCACGGGATCGGATGTCGCGTACTTGTTGATCTCGACGTCGGCCGTCGCCGCTCTGATGTTCAAGGCGACCTGCGACCAGCGACGCGCCGTACCGAGCGTCCAGTTCATGGTCGTGTTCGGCGTGGCGGCAGCGCGATCGCTCGAACCGGCCTGGACGTCTGCGGTCGTGCTGGCGCCGCTGCTGACGTCATACTGCTCCGTCTGTGGTGCTGCGCCATCCGCCAGCGTCGTGGTTTCCCGCGCGGTGATGAAGTCCAGGATCGTGTCCGTGGTCGAAGCCGCGGCGATGGTGACACTGCCCGCGGTGCTGTCTCCGAAGTTCGTCGCCGTGACGGGAGCGTTCTGGTCAGCGTTCGTGTAGGACGTGGCGCTGACGACACCGCGAACGGTCTCACCGGCATTCAGGCCACCGACAGTCACGAGCACGTTGTTCGCGCCGGTGGGCGGAGCCAGCATGTACCAGACCTCGGTGCGCGTCTCCGGTTCCGCATCGGAGATCGACGTCAACTCGGTCAGGGGCTGTCCGCCATACGTCACGTTCGAAACCGAAGCTCCGACAGGGTCGTCGATGTTCATGTGGACGGCGACGATCAGCAGTCCGTTCGAGCCGACGGCCATGGTGTGTGCAAGCGC
Organism: Thermoanaerobaculia bacterium; assembly: GCA_036009605.1. Classification (GTDB taxonomy): domain Bacteria; phylum Acidobacteriota; class Thermoanaerobaculia; order Gp7-AA8; family Gp7-AA8; genus QHVT01. The sequence goes on from DASYLL010000280.1 coordinate 9,550, forward strand.
GGTCGAGGTCGGCGCGGCGGGAGTCCAGGTACGTACGCCATTGTTGCGCGCATTGAACGTAGCCTGCGCCCAGCCGGACGTAGCGGACGCGAGAAAAACGAGGCACAACAGACCGCGACGGAGCATTGGAGACCCTCTGTTATTTTGACCGAGAACGCCGGACCAAACACGGACATGGTGAGACCGATTCCGGACTCATACGCCATGCAGTGTCGTCGAATGATACGAGCGCCGCGTACAGAGCGGCGTGAGACACTCGCAAAAATGCGGTTCACCTCGCCGAAAACCGTCCTTTTTGTGGCGTTTCTGGGCCTGCTCGGGCCTGCAGACGCGGCAGTGCCTCCGAACGTGATCCTGATCTCGGTCGACACACTCCGCTCCGACCGCCTCCCCGCCTACGGCTACAACACGATCAAAACACCGAACATCGACCGCTTTCGCGCGGACGGAGTGCTGTTCGAACGGGCGTGGTCACACGTGCCTTTGACTGCACCAGCGCACGCGTCGATGCTCACGGGACGACTGCCGGCGGATCACGGCATTCGCGACAACAGCGGCTTCGCGCTCGATCCGCACATCCCGACCGTCGCCTCCGAGCTCGCGCGTCGCGGCTACGCGACCGGCGCGATGGTCTCGACGAAAGTGCTCGCGTCGAAGACAGGACTCGCAAAAGGGTTCGCGGTCTACGATCAGAACTTCACGCCTGCCGATGCCGCCGAGCGCGACGGTGAGCAGACGATCGCCGCCGCGCTGCAATGGATGGGCGGACAGAAAAAGAAATCGTTCTTCCTCTTTCTCCATCTCTACGAACCGCACACGCCCTATCGAAAAATGAACGGCGTCGCCAACGCGTACGATGCCGAGATCGTGCGCGTCGACACGCTGCTCGCGAAGTTCTTCGACGAGCTGCGCCGCCTGCGTCTCTACGATTCCTCGCTGATCGTCTTTACGTCCGATCACGGCGAAGGGCTCAGCGAGCATGGCGAGAAGCAGCACGGGATCCTCCTCTATCGCGAAGCTCTGCAGGTTCCGCTGATCGTGAAGCTCCCCGGCAATGCGCGCCGCGGAACGCGCATTACCGCCGACGCGCAGCTCATTGACATCGCGCCGACGATCCTCCAACACGCCGGCGTCGACATTCGCGGACGCGGGTTGCCGGGAATGTCACTACTCGCACTCACGCCATCGCGCGCGATCTACGCGGAGTCGTTCTATCCGCGATTCCAGCTCGGATGGCACGAGTTGCATTCGCTCATTCAGGGCGATCTGCATCTCATCACCGGACGCCGCACCGAGCTTTACGATCTCGCGCGCGATCCGAAAGAGCGCGCGAATCTCGTCGACGAGCAACGGCGCTCCGCCGTCGCATTACAGCGGCAACTGCGCGCGATGGTCGCACCCGCACGCCCTCCCAGCGCAGCGCCAATCGACGAAACACTCCTCGGCCTCGGCTATCTCTCCGGCGGCAGCGCGGACGACACGACGTTTCGTCCTCACCCGCCCGACCGCATCACGATCTTCAATCCGATGTTGAAGCTCATGACCGCGCTGAAGCGCAAGCAATATCAGGACGCGCTCAAGCGCGCGGACGAGATTCTGAAAGCGCATCCCGACTATCCGGAGATGTGGGAGCACAAGGCGCGTGCGCTGATCGGACTCGGTCGAAAATCCGAGGCGGAACGTGCGATCGAAGAAGGCATGCGTCGGTCGAAACCGTGAGGTCGAAACCGTGAGAGCTTAGAATCGCGGCATGCGCGCGGCGGTGCTCGTCACTCTCATCGTGTACCTGGCGGCGATGCTGACGCTGACGACGACGTTGCCCGCGATCTGGGCGATGGCTCGCGACGCGACGCGCACCTCCCACAGTGCAATGGCCGACGCGGTGGCCGTCGAGCTGTCGCGCGTGCCGCAAAATGATGCGCAAACTTACGAACGCGAAGTGGAGCGATTGCGCGGCATCTATCCGATCGTGTCGGTCATCAACGAGCCAGCCACCGACGCGAAAGCATCGCGACACGATGGTGTGCAGACGCGCACCGTGCACGGAAAACCGATTGCCGTCCGTTTCGCGTCCGATCTGAAATCCGACAATCTCATGCGCCGCGGTTTGCTCGCCGCCACCGCAGCCGCCCTCGCCGGCCTCACGCTCCTCGGCATCGCCGGTTTCGATTTCCTGATGTTGCTGAGCAACCTCCGCGGCGGACGCACACCCGGCAGCGCATCGGAATCGAGCTCGATGGTGGCGACGCTCGAGACGTCGATCCAGGCGATGAAAGGTCGCGAGAAAGAACTGCGCGTATTGCACGATCGCGCTCGTGAGCGCGCCGCGGAGCTCGATACGATCACATCGACGCTCGTTCGCAGTCTCACGTCGGGATTCATCGCGCTCGATGAAGACGGCCGCATCCTCGACGTGAATCTCGCCGCGCGCGAGTTGCTCCGCGACGGTCTGACGTTCACCGGACTCGCGCCCGCCGCTGCGATTCATCGACCGCATTTCGCCGAAGCGCTGCAACGCGCGGTCGACGGACGGGAAGCGTTCCAGCGGCACGAAGTCACGGAAGACGATGGCGCTGCCTTCGGCCTCACGACGGTTCCGTTGCTCGATGATGCGGGGCGCTACTTCGGCATGCTGGCGTTGTTCGTCGACCTCACGCCGGTGCGCGGCCTCGAGCAGCGCGTACGGCAAATGCAATCGCTCGCCGACCTCGGCGAAATGTCCGCCGGTATCGCGCACGAGTTCCGCAACTCGCTCTCGACCGTGCTCGGCTACCTGAACCTCGCGCGCAAAAGTACGTTGCCTGCAGAAGCGGAAGAACGCATCGGGCGCGCGGAAGAGGAAGCGCGGCAGCTCAATGGCGCGGTGGCGTCGCTCCTCGCGTACGCGCGACCGATGGAGCTCGCGCTGCAGCCGGTCGATCTGCGATCTCTCATCGATGAAGTCGTCGAACAGATCCGTCCGATGGCGACAACGGTCGACATCGCAGTGAGCGGGAACGGCGCGTCGATTCTGGGCGATCCGCTGCTGCTCAAGCGCGTCGTGGAGAACGTGCTGCGCAATGCGATCGAATCGATTCGCGAGAAAGGCGATCCGGGACGGGTGAATGTGACGATCACAGGAAACCCGTCGCCAACGATCACGGTGCGCGACAACGGAATGGGCGTCGATCCCTCGCGCTCCGCAACGTTCTTCCTCCCGTTCCAGTCGACGAAGCGCGATGGATTCGGGCTGGGGCTCGCGCTGACGCGGAAGATCGTGCTCCTGCACGACGGGACGGTTTCGCTCACCGGCGAGCCCGGACTGGGTGCGACGGTCGAGATTCGATTCCAGTAGCGTTACCTTTTGTAACACTTTCTTGTTTTCGCGAATCGCGTCTCTTCTTCGATTTGTGACTCAACATACTGCAAATACAAATCGTTATGCCCACTCACGCGCGATGGCCCATCCCGTGCGTAAGGAGCGGCTCGACAACGAGGAGATGCAGATGCAGAAAAACGAGCGCAGAGCCGCGCTGATGCAACGGGGAGCCTGGGATTCGCAGCAGGGTCAGGCACTCATCACCGTCATCGGTGCGTTTGCACTGGTCCTACTTCTTCTGACAGCGGCCCTGACCCTGACGCAGTACTCGGGCAAAACGGTCGCGCGGCAACTGTCGTATCAGGGACAGGCTCTCAATGCCGCACAGGCAGGTCTCACGGACAGCTTGTCGTGGTTCCGCCGGCAGCAGGACGTCGTCGCCGAATTCGATCCTCAGCTGGATCTCGATGCCGACCCCGTCGTCAACGATTCCGAGGAGCCCGACGAGGGGATTCAGCGCTCGTTCGAAATGAGCGACACCTTCGGGTTGACGGGCAGGTTCCGAGCGATGAACGAGTACACCGAGATCGTCAAAGTAAACGGCGTTGACGTGACCAAGCCGGCCGGTGTCCGCGATGTCTCGACCGAGAAGGGCAAGTCAGGCGTTGGAACGATCTGGCAGCTCGAATCGGTCGGCTGCGTCATCTTCGGCGAATATCCGACCGAGAATGGCTGCGATCCTCCGCCGGCCGGCAGCACGGTAAAAATCGTTGCGCGTGAGCGGGTTCGGGCAGAGATCCAGCGACTCAACCTGCTCCTGCCCGGTGGCGGCGCGGCCATCTACTCGCGGCGCGCGGACAAAATCACCATCGGAAGCGGCTCGCGAGTCCAGGGCGGCAGCGGAACAGGCATCGCATATCCCTCGAGCACCGGCTCGATCAGCAACTCCGGCGTCGTCACCGGCTCGAACACCGTCAATCCCGATCCGACCAATCCACCCAAGATCAGCATCCAGGACATCTTCGGAGTGACTCCCCAGGAAGTTCTGTCGATGGCGGACATCAACGTGGATTCGGTCTCTGAGCTTCCGGAAGAGGGACTGCCGCAGATGAACCTGGTCATCATTCGCGGAAATGCCACCTTCGACTCGACCTACCCGCTGGTCGGGAGTGGCATCCTGATCGTCTTCGGCAACCTGACGGTCTCGGCGAACACGAACGCCAGCTTCAGCGGCGTGATCTATGTGACCGGCGATTTCAGCATGGCCCAGCCGTCGCTCATCAGCGGCGCGGTCATCGCTGCAGGAAATGGCAATCCCGCCGTGGCCGGAACCGGCGGCAAGGTGACGCTCACCAGTTCGGGCGACATCGCGGAAATCGATTTCGACCAGTCCATCGTCGATCAGATTCAGGCACAGATGGGCAATTACCGGTTCAGCCGCAGTATGTACATCGTAGGGAAAGAGGCGAGATAGCCATGCGTAAGACACAGAACGGAATGAGCCTCGCGGAGGTCCTGGTCGGATTGGCGATTCTGTCGATCATGATCCTCACCACGATCACGGCGACGACCACTGCCCTGCGGCTCACCAAAAACAACGTCAACAAAGAGTTCGCCACGCAGAAGGCAATCTCCATGCTCGAAGAGCTGCGCTCCCTGGTGCAGACAGCGAGCGGATCGACCCTGACGTTCCTCGATGCCTATGACGATGGCACCGAGAACAAGTTCATCCTGACCACGCAGAACCAGATCAAAGAGAAGGAAGAGGACAAAACGCAGCCCGCTGATCTCATCAGCGGCAACGTGCCCCGCGGGAGCGGCTGGCTTTATGAACGCCGCATTTCCGTCCAGCCCGTTCCGGGTCAGGGCAACGACGTCCGCTTCGTGAACGTCAAAGTGTTCATCAACGAAGAGGGCGGACAGCGACTCCTGGCCGAAGTGGCCTCGGTGCTGCGCACGCTGGTCGTCGACATGCCCCCCACCCAGGTTTACGACGTCTATGCAGTAGCCGTCGAAAACGTCCCGGGATGGTGGGTCTACATGTCCAACATCGTTCCGTTCGTCAGAACGACGATTGCGGACCTGCAGGCAAGAAACCCCGGCCTCATTTTCCGCACGCACTGGATCCATACCCTCGCCTATGGGCGCGACTGGCAGTACAAGCCCTATACGAACGACGCCAACCCGTCGACCAACGACATCAATTGGGCCTATTTCTACCCGGGAAAAATGCCCGCGACTACGACGGCCGTACCGGTCGGCGACGACTATTACTATCCGTGGTTCCTCTTCAGAGCCGTCATGAACCGCGACGGCACGACGGAGAACGGATACCTGGACGATACCGAGAATGAGAAGCACAACCCGTGGCCGTATGCGATCGCCGATAATTACAACAACGCCATGCGCTATCCCGATGAGCTGGCGTACTACGCACAGCGCAGAGAAGCGGCCGCCAAAGCTGGGAAAACCGAGGAATTGACGTGGCGCCTGCTCATCGAGCAGATGTATTCGAACCCGTCGGACTTCACAAATGCCATCGTGATCAATCTGCACGGCGAGCTCCTGCCATTCCCGCCCGTGCGCAATTACTCCGACGCTGCGAAGAGTCCCGAAACCTATCCGAGAATCCGTGCGGTCACGCATCCCGAGCAGCTCCGCTATACCAATAATGACGACGTCAAGCTGCGCGTCTATACGTACAGGATGGACCCCGAAAACACCGCCACCGGGACCAATTACTTTGGAGACGGCGGCGCGAACGACGTGCCGGTGACCGTCAGAATCCTCGGAACGAAGAACTGGACGACTCTGGCGGCAAACGCCGTTCAGGTCATTCGCGGCGGCACAGACCAGGATGGGAATGGCTCTCGCGACAAGTACGACGCTGTTCCGATCAATGCGCCCACCGCTGCCAGTGGCCAGCAGATGTATTACAAGCGGGACACGTCCGCGCCGACCAACGAAGTGGTCCTGGAGCTCTACAAGTCGCCGTTGAAGCATCCGCAGGACGGGTTCGGAGGCGGGCTCGCATCAAGGGCGAGGCTCTATGGCCTCGAGTACATTCCCGCGCCGCTGGAGGATCTGACTCAGACGCTTCCGGCCGACCAGTTCAAACGTCATCTTGGATCGACGTGCTGCCCGCTCGTCAGTGCATTCCGGGACAACTTCACTGCCACAGGCTATGGCCAGAATATCGGAACCGTCCTTTTCAGCGGAAACTGGGACGAGGACGGCGATGACGACAGCGCCACTGCGGGGCGCATCCAGATCGTGAGCAACGCAGTACGAATCGGAGACAATGGCGACGCCACGGCGTCGCAAATCTGGCGGAACGCCAATCTCTTCCCTTTCGACACCGCCAGAGTGAGCTTCAACTGGGTCACCGCCGGTCTCGAATCGAACGACGAGATGATTTTCGAGGTATCGAAAAACAACGGCGGCAACTGGAGGGAGGTGGGAAAATTCACCGGAATCACCGGCGCAAAGGAAGGCTTTTCAAGCTTCGACGTCACTGGCGACATTGCCCTCACCATCCTATCCGGCCCGACTCGTTTCCGGTTTCGACCCAACGGCAACTACAGCACCACGGCCCCGCAGGACTTTTTCACGTTCGACAACTTCCAGGTCGAAGTCACGAAGCACAGTGACCTCCCGAAAAACACCGCACGCTGGATCATCACCATCCCGAAAGGAAACATCGACGACAACCCCGACCAGCCTTTGACCATCGAGACCCGAATCGGCAAGACCGTCAAGACCGGAGTGATGTATCCCGTCGCGAACGATCCACCAAACCTTTCGCGGACCTACGTCTGGGTGGGTGACGATGACCGGATCTTCGGCACCACCGGCGCAAACGGCATCGAGCCCTCGCTGCCCATTACGGAGCAGTTCCAGTTCATGGGGGATCCACGGCATCTTCCCTACGCTGATCTCAAACGTCCGCACATCGGAGCAGGTTTTGGCGCCGCGTATGAGAACCGGCTCGGAATGGGATACAACCGCTACCACGACGACTTCGAGGCAGCGGGCTCCGGCAATCTCACTACGTCCAGCCTCACGGCCGTCACTGCACAGAATTACACGTTCGGAGACTTCACCAACACCTTCGCCGTGATCGTCAACGGCACGACCAACGTTTCTGTCGCGCTGCCCAAGGTGACGGCGCAGACAGCGACCAATGTCGCCACCACGTTGAACGCAGACACGAATTTCAAGGCCGTGGCCTTTGCGGACGTGACGAACAACAGATTGCGGATCACGTCCAAGAACAAGGGCGGCTCGATCCAGTATGACAACGTGAACGGCAACAACGGAGCCATCTTCGGCTTCGAAGGATCGACGGTCTGGAGCACGTTGTTCACGGAGTTCAACCCCGACATCAATCTATTCACCACCGGCGCCCCGTGGCCCGGCTGGAGTTACAGGGATGCCGATGGCACCCTGTTCGGCGTCAAGAACGACGGCACCATCGACAACGATACGTGGCACGACATCGAGCTCGACGTTCCCCGCGCCTTCCAGATGCTGCGATCCGGACTGACCCAGTCGAGTGTTCTCTGGACGACCATGACCGGCTTTTCTTACTACTACATGGGCGTTGGCAACGAGATCGGCTACGACGCGGCCAACAATTTCACGAATAGCATTCCGGTCTCCACGAAACCGTATACCGGGAGCGGCGGCCAGAGGACGGAGCAGACGATCATCGACTGGGGCGTCAAGTACATCCGGCAGCAGCAGAATCCTCCCGATCCTGCCGTAGCCTGGTGGTCGATCTACTGGATCGGCGAGCTCTATCCCGATTCGCAGTACACGGCCGATTCGAACTGGAAGGTCAACGGCAATCTGCGCACAGGGACGGGCCTGACGTCTTACGTCCGGGATCTGCGGGAAAACATGCCGACGTTCACCGGTACGAAACTGATGAGGTCAGAGCGCCGCACCAACACTCGCGGCAGCACGACGCTGTTCTGGGGCGGGACCACGACCTCGACGTTCCATCACACAAGCGGGGATGGCGATTCCAAGATTCTCGACGACGGCAAAGACATCAGGAACAACTACGCGCTCCCGGTTCCGGACAAGATTCCGACCAACCGCCCATGGGCGATCAATGCGAACGCCACGGTCTCCGAGAACTTTCTGACCAAGGCGTACCCGACAGCACGCAAACTGCAACTCATGCAACGCTACTTCGAACGGGAAGACGCGGCCTCGTCGTCGTACGATGAAGGCTCGGCGCTCGTCGCCATGACGGATCCCCTCGACGGAAAACCGGCGTTCATCATCGTCAACGGTCTGTCCCCGACCGGAATCACCGGTACGACATTCATCGCCAAATGGTCGTTCCTGACGCTGATCCAGAGCTTCCTCAACGGCGGAATGTTCAACGACGGCCTGACCTACGTCGATCCGGACGGTGCCGGTCCTCTCCCGAAACCGGTTCCGGGAAAGTCCTTCCACGTCCGTCAGCTGCCGCGCGTGATCATTACCGAACCGAACCAGAACACGCAGCTCAAGGATCCAGGCTCCATCAAGATCGCGTGGGAGGAAAAGTGGACGCGGTGGGATGGAGGTACGTACTCGCGCGCCTACCCGGCCGGCTGTCAGGACACGACCGAGGGTTGCTACAAACCGGCCAGCGACTACAAGCGTGAGTTCATCGTGCTTTACAGTCCGTCGAACGGAGCACCTGACCCTGAGCACGACAACCCGACCGGCTGGTTCTACACGGATGGCTCGGTCGGTACCCTGGGTGCGCGCGATCTCGACAATCACGGAATCGACGAGCTCGAGTACACG
>DASYLL010000281.1:0-3579 GCA_036009605.1 Thermoanaerobaculia bacterium
CGCGATCCCCTCGGCACCGGCTATCAGGTCACGCAGGCGAAGATCGCGATCGGCTCCGGCGGCATTCACGGCAAAGGCTTCGGCCACGGCACGCAGGGAAAATTCGGATTCGTCCCCGAGCATCACACCGACTTCATCTTCGCGGTGCTGGGCGAAGAATGGGGATTCGTCGGCGTGGTGGTCGTGCTCGGGCTCTATCTCTATCTCGTGTTCCAGGCGCTGACATTTGCGAAACACGCGAGGGATCGAGGGGGCACATTCCTCGTGATCTGCCTGACGATGTTCATCGTCTTCCACGTGCTGATCAATGTCTCGATGCAGATCGGGATCCTGCCAACGACAGGTATTCCGTTGCCGCTGATCTCGTACGGCGGCTCGTCGACGATGATGTTCTTCATGGCGATCGGATTGATCGCGAACGTGGATCTGCGCAGGTTCGTCAATTCTTAGCCGGCACGGCCGGCAGCGCTGGTTGCTTCGCTGAGGCACGTACGGCTGCCCTGTGGGCTCCTGTGTGGCGCGTACTCCTGGGACTGCCCGGCAGAAGCGGAACCACCTGGCAGCCGCACGTGCCTCAGCGAAGCAATCAGCGCTGCCGGCCGTGCCGGCTAGCGTCGCAGTTTTTCGATCTCGCGTCGATCGCGCTTCGTCGGCCGTCCCGTTCCCCGCTCGCGCACGTTCACCATTTCGATTTTCGGCTTCACCGGCGTCTCATCGACATACATCGTGCGCGCGACTTCTTTCGAGACATTCGACGACGGCAGCGTCTGTACGATCACGCGTCGATACTCCAGTCCCGCGAAGAGCTCGACGAGATCGCCGACTTTGACAGGAGCCGCGGCCTTCACGCGTTGGCCGTTGATCTTCACGTGACCGCCTTTGCACGCTTCTGTCGCATCTGCCCGGTGCTTAAAGAGACAGACGAGCTTCAGCCATATGTCGATGCGGTGGCGGTCGGTCGGTTCCATCGTGCAACTATCGTATAATCAGCGCCTTCGGAGGAAACGATGATCAAGGCGGACATCGTCAACAAAGTCGCGGAGGCCTCGGAAATTTCGCGCGTCAAAGCGGCACAGGCGGTCGATACCGTCATCGAAGGCCTACGCAATGCGCTCGCCCGCGGGCAACGCATCGAGCTTCGCGGTTTCGGCGTGTTTCAGGTCAAGCAACGCAAGAAGGGAATCGGCCGCAATCCCAAGACCGGTGTCGAGGTGAAGATCCCGCCCGGCAACACGATTCGCTTCAAGCCCGGCAAAGAATTGCGGAACCTCTTGTAGCGCTCGTTGTGAACAAGCAGTAAACCGGACGTGGGTTGCGCAACAACCTTCTTCGTCCTTCGTCATAAGAAGGCAGGAAGACACAAAACAACCCACCGCATCACACAAACCCCGTGATGCACCGGCCCACCTCAACTCCCCCCGGGCCGCCGACGCAAAACAGGCTGCGCGTCGGCGGCCGACGGCCGAAGGAACGGGCACTCCTGCACTACAATCCGCGCCGTGCCTGAGCAGACTGTTCTCGTCCTCGATTTCGGCTCCCAATACACGCAACTGATCGCCCGGCGGATCCGCGACAACCGCGTTTACTCCGTCGTCCATCCGTTCGATTTTCCCGTCGAGAAAATCCGCGAGATCGCACCGCGCGCGATCATCCTTTCCGGCGGTCCCGAATCGGTCTACTCCGAAGCAGCGCCGTATTGCTCGCGCGAAGTCTTCGAGCTCGGCATCCCGATTCTCGGCATCTGCTACGGCATGCAGCTCACCGCGTTTCTGCTCGCCGGCAAAGTCGAAGCCGCGACGGAACGCGAGTACGGCCGCGCCGAGATCGACGTCATCGCCGAGTCACCGCTCTTCGCCGGCACCGCGCCGCACCAGCAGGTGTGGGCCAGCCACGGCGATCGCATCCTCGCCGGACCATCCGGATTCAACGTCACCGCGACCTCGCCCAACGCCCCGATCACCGCGTTCGAGAATCGCGAGCGGCGCTGCTACGGAATCCAGTTTCATCCCGAGGTGACGCATAGCGAGGAAGGCGCGAAGATCCTTCGCAACTTTCTCTTCGATATCGCCCAGTGCGAAGCCACCTGGGACCTCGGCGACTACCGCAGACGCAAAGTCGAAGAGATCCGCCAGCTGGTCGGCGATCGCAAAGCCATCGCAGCCGTCAGCGGCGGCGTCGATTCGACGGTCGCGGCGCTGCTCGTGGCGGAAGCGATCGGCGATCAACTCACGGCGATCTTCGTCGATAACGGCGTGCTGCGAAAACACGAATCGGTGCAGGTCGGATCGCGGCTCAGCGATCGACTCGGACTGCATTTCGTGCAGGTCGACGCGCGCGAGCGCTTCTATCAGAAGCTCGCCGGCATCGAAGATCCGGAAGTGAAGCGCAAGCGGATCGGCAACGAGTTCATCGCCGTCTTCGAAGAAGAAGCGAAGCGCATCCCGAACGTCGACTTCCTCGTGCAGGGCACGCTCTACCCTGACGTCATCGAGTCGGTCTCGATCAAAGGACCGTCCGCGGTCATCAAGACGCATCACAACGTCGGCGGACTTCCCGAGAAGATGGGCCTCAAGCTCATCGAGCCGGTGCGCGAGCTGTTCAAAGATGAAGTGCGCATGCTCGGCATCGAGCTCGGGCTCGAAGAAGAGTTCGTCTGGCGCCACCCCTTCCCCGGTCCCGGCCTCGCCGTCCGCATCCTCGGCGAAGTCAACGCCGAGCGCGTCGAGATCCTGCAGAACGCCGACACAATCGTGATCGAAGAGATCCGTAACGCCGGCCTCTATCGCGAGATCGCGCAGGCATTCGCGGTCCTGCTGCCGGTGCGCAGCGTGGGCGTGATGGGAGACGAGCGGACGTATGAAAACGTGTGTGCGATCCGAGCGGTCGCCACGACCGACTTCATGACCGCCGACTGGTACCGCATGCCGCACGACGTCCTCGATCGGATGGCGCGACGAATCGTGAACGAAGTGCGCGGGATCAATCGCGTGGTTTACGACATCTCATCGAAGCCGCCCAGCACGATCGAGTGGGAGTGACGATCGAGCGATTCTGGCAATTGATTTCCGAATTTATAGGTGCAGAACCATACGTCCCGCGCGTATAGTGTCGCATCCGCGTCTTGAACACCCCTTAACAGAACGCATCTGTCAGATCGATGCGTTGCACCTATCGCAGGAGGAGGCAGATCATGGCTCTCACCCGGTCCCCTATTTTCAGAATCGCTGCAGTCCTGGCCATTCTCGCGCTACCCGTTGCAGGCTACGCGGCAAATGCCGTCGGAAGAGCGTCCGGCGGCGGTTCCTCGATCGAATGGCAGCTCAACATCAGTGGATATGAATCCGTCGAGCTGACCGTGGTCGGCCCCGACGGCGAAGTGTGGGTCAAGAAGTTCCCTGCCGGACGCACACCGTCCTTCCGCCTGCTGGACATGGGCGGCAGTGCGATGGACGGCCAGTACAACTATCAGATGCGCGTCGAGCCGAAAGTCTCGAGCGACCTCAGAAAGAAACTCGACAAGGCGCGTGCATCCGGCGATGAAGCCGCCGCGCGCAAAGCGATCCGCGATGCCGGCATCGT
>DASYLL010000282.1:0-5177 GCA_036009605.1 Thermoanaerobaculia bacterium
GTCTCGCCTGAAGGCACAACGAACCAGCAACCAGCAACCAGCAACATGAACACTCAACGTCTCGACGACGTGCGCAGTCGCCATCGTGAGGATGCGATTCAGCGCGGCATCAGCCCGCGCGACGTCGATCTGCTGCTCTCCGATCTCCTCGGCCGCTCGCTGTCGTGGCTCTTCGCGCATGGCGAAGCGCTCGTCGATCCGGCTCCGCTCCTGCCGCTGCTCGCGCGACGCTATTCGGGCGAGCCGCTGCAGTACATCCGCGAACGCACGGAGTTCTATTCGCGGGAGTTTTACGTCGACGCGCGCGTGCTGATCCCGCGTCCCGAGACGGAGTTGCTCGTCGAAGCTGCGCTCGAAATCGCGCCGAAAGGTGGACGCGTGATCGACATCGGCAGCGGCAGCGGATGCATCGCCATCACAATCGAGCGTGAACGCCCGGATTTGCGCGTCGTGAGCGTCGATCGTTCGATGGAAGCACTCGCGGTCGCATCGATCAATCGCGCGCGTTTGCAGTCGAACATCGCACTCGTCGCCTCGGATTTGCTGTCGTCGATCCGCGGCACGTTCGACGTCATCGTCTCGAATCCGCCGTACGTGCCACTCGCCGAGTACGAAGAGCTCGCGGTCGAAGTGCGCATTCACGAGCCGCGCATCGCGCTCACGCCGGGGCCGAGCGGGATGGAGATCATCGACCGGATCTTCGATCATGCGAACGCGATGCTCGCGCCAAACGGGAAGTTGATTCTCGAAGTGGGCTACGGGCAGGAAGCGATGGTGCGGGCACTCGCGCAGACGAAGCGATTCACGGTCGATGCGTTTCTGCCTGACCTCGCCGGCATTCCGCGCGTCGTCATATCATCGCGCGATCATGTCGAGTAATCCGCAATGCCTCTTCTGCCGCATCGCCAGCGGAGAGATCCCGGCCAAAAAACTATACGAGGATGACGATGTCGTTGCGTTCCACGACGTCACGCCACAGGCGCCGACGCACGTGCTGGTGATCCCACGACGACACATCCCGTCGCTTGATGACATGACCGAGGCTGATGTCGAGACGATCGGCAAAACGATGCTGCACGCGACGAAAATCGCGCGCTCGCTGCAGCTCGAAGTCGATGGCTATCGCGTGGTCGTGAACAACGGACCCGCCGCGGGGCAGACTGTGTTTCACATCCACATCCACGTGTTGGGTGGACGGCAGTTCGGCTGGCCCCCCGGCTAAATCGGTGCGCAGCACCGATTTAGCGTTGTCAGTTGTCGGTTGTCAGTTGTCTGTGAGTTTTGGCGAGAAGCCGCCGACAACCGACAACCGACAACCGCTTCCCAGCGCGCCAGCGCTCAGAAGCGAGTCACCATCGAAATCGACCCCACTTTGTAGTGCTTCGACGTGTCGTACGCGACGTCGATCTGGAAGCGCTGCCACGCCAGTCCACCGCCGAACGAGATGTGATTCTGATCTTCCCCTTCGGGATAGAGCAGCGCCTCGGCGATGTAGTTGAAGTGGTTCAGCGGTCCGTTCCAGACCACCGAATGCGCGGGATCGCGCCAGTAGCCGGCGCGCAGCGCGAACGGGATCTTCGTCGAGAACAGATACTCGGCGCCGATGCGCAGCTCCGTCGCATCCTCGGCTTTGAACGGATCTTCGAGACCGGTGACATCCGCGGTGGCGCTGACGAAATCGTCGACGAGGTTCGAGTACTTCACGTTCACCGCGTCAACGTTGATCGTGAGCACCGGGATCGGACGGATCGACACGCCGATGCCGGCGATGTCGGGCATGTGGAACTTGGTCGGCGCGGCGTTGATGAACTCGAAGCCGGTGTTCGCGTCGGCGTAGAAGAGCGGCGCGTCGTACTCGGCGCCGACTTTGTACACGCCGCCGAAGCTGATCTTCTCGTGCGGCGCCCATTTGAAGCCGGCGCTGAACGTCGTATCGCTTTCCTCGGCGAGCTCGAGTTGTCCATTCACCTCACGCGCCGTGGCCTGAATCAGGTTCTGTTTCGGATTGAACTGCTGCGTGAAGCGGAACGTCGCCGCGGTCTCGAGGAAACGCTGATGGCGAATGCTTGCGCCGATCGAGAACTTCGGATGGACCTGCCACGCGCCGGTGAGCCCGAACGTCCGCTGCCGCACGGAAAGCGCGGAGATGAACGGATCGACGCGGAACTCGAGGCACGCGAACGGATTGTTCTGCTGCAGGCGGATCTGCTCGCACTGCGTCTTCGAGACGGGATCGCCGAACGTCTGGTTCTGGCCCGTGCCGGACGACGGCAGATAGAAGTTCGGGAGCGGCGTGGTGCGGCCGGTGATCTCGTCCTGGAACGGCACGACCGCGCCGCCGCCTTCATTGTTCAGCGGCTCATGGTAGTAGACGCCGACCGTGAATTTCTTGATCGGCATGACCGCGCTGGCGAACGACACGACCACGCGATCGCTGTGATTCGTGAACGCGGTGCGGGTGTTTTCGGGGAACGTGCCGCTGGTCGTGAAGAGCTGCTGCTCGAGGTAGTTCCGCAGCTCGATCGAAACCTCGGGCTTGCGAAGAATCGTGAGGCCGGCAGGATTTGCTTCCGCAGCCGAGGCGTCGTCGGCGAGCCCGAGGAACGCGCCGCCCATGGCCAGGGACCGCGCGCCGGGATTGCCGAAGTTGAACTGCAGGCCCGACAGTGCCTCGATGTCGACGTTCTGGGCCATCACGGGAACCGTGATGAGCACGATCAGCGCTGACAGGAATCTACGCATGCAACCCTCCCCAACCGTTTTGCGAGTACCGAAAGAATAGTCTCAGAGTGTCAGAGTCGCAAAGTCTCAGAGAGGCGTGATCGCGAGTCTCTGCGACTCTGAGACTTTGCGACTCTGAGACTCCGCCCTATCCGCGGGCGCGAACAACCTCGTCGATGACCATGGCCACGACGTCCCCCGGGGCGCCCAGCTGCTTCGCCCGCGGATCCTTGCGCCAGCTCCACTCGATGTGTCCGTTCGCGAGGCTCTTCGCGCCGACCGCGATTCGCAGCGGGAACCCGATCAGATCCGCATCTTTGAACTTCACGCCCGGACGCTCGTCGCGATCGTCGAACAGCACGTCGATGCCGGCGGCGGCGAGTTTTTCGTACACGTCCGTCGCCATCGCGATCACGCTTTCGTCTTTGCCGACCGAGGTCACGACGACCTCGTACGGCGCGATCGGCATCGGCCAGATGATGCCGTCGGCGTCGTGGCTCTGTTCGATCGCTGACGCGACAGTCCGTCCGATGCCGAGGCCGTAGCAGCCCATGATCATCGGCACGCGCGCTCCGCTCTCATCGAGGAACTCGCAGTGCATCGCCTCGGAGTACTTGGTGCCGAGCTTGAAGATGTGGCCGACTTCGATGCCGCGGTAGATCTCGAGCGCGGTGCCGCAGCGGACGCACGGGTCACCCGCGATTGCAGTCGTGAAATCGCCGAAATCCGGCTCCGGAAAATCGCGGCCGGGGACGGCGAAGTCGAGATGGTGGTCTTTCTTGTTCGCGCCGACGATCCAGCGCTTGCGGCCGCGCAGTGAATGATCCGCGAGCACGCGTTTGCACTTGGTTCCGACCGGACCGCAGTAGCCGACCGGTCCGCCCGTCGCGTCCTCGAACGTCGCTTCGCCGATCATCTCCAGGACCTGCGCGCCGAGGTGGTTCTTGATCTTGATCTCGTTGCCTTCGCGGTCGCCGCGGATCAGGACCATCACCGGTCCGAGATCCGAGTCGAAGACGAGCGTCTTCACGAGCTGCGAGGTCGGCTTGCCGAGGAACTTGCCGACGTCGTCGATGGTCTGCGTGCCGGGCGTGTGCAGCTCGGCGATCGCATCCGACGGCGCGGGCTCGACTTCGTCATCGAAAAACTTCGACGTGGCCTTCTCGACGTTCGCGCCGTAGCGGCAATTCGGACAGCTCACGACCGCGTCCTCGCCCGACTGCGCGAGCACCATGAACTCGTGCGACGCGGAACCGCCGATGTTGCCGGTATCGGCTTCGACCGGTACGTGGTCTAACGCACAGCGATGAAAAATCCGCCCGTATGCGTCGCGCATCTCGTCGTAGTGCGCATCGAGCGATTCGCGCGTGGCGTGGAACGAGTACGCGTCCTTCATGATGAACTCGCGCCCGCGCATCAGGCCGAAGCGCGGACGCACCTCGTCGCGGAACTTCATCTGGATCTGATAGAGCGAGACCGGGAGCTGTCGATACGAGCTGATCGTGTCGCGGACGGTGTCCGTGATGACTTCCTCGTGCGTCGGTCCGAAGACGAAATCGCGCTGGTGGCGATCCTTGATGCGCAGGAGCTCCTTCCCGTACTTCTGCCAGCGGCCCGATTCGATCCACAGCTCCGCCGGCTGGATGGCGGGCATCAGGAGTTCCGTCGATCCCGCTTTCGTCATCTCCTCGCGGACGATGTTTTCGAGCTTTTTGATCGAGCGGAGACCGAGCGGAAGGTAGGTGTAGATGCCGGCGGCGACTTTACGGATCAGCCCGGCGCGCATCATGAGTTTCTGCGAGATGACGTCGGCGTCCGCGGGAACTTCGCGGAGAGTATTGATGAATGTACGGGTCCAGCGCATGGGGGCGGGATTCTAGGAGCTTGCCGTACGTTTGTCATCCCGAGCGGAGCGAGGGACCTGTGCGGGCGGGGCGACATGCACGATCTTCGCGCCCCGCCCACCCAGGTCCCTCGCTCCGCTCGGGATGACAAATGTACTGTGACATAGCTCTCCCAATTGCCTGTGTTATGACTGAGGAAACGATGGAAACGGACCGCATTCTGGTGTTCGAGCGCAATCCCATCTCGCGGATCGTGTCGTGCGCGGCGTCGTTCGGTTCGGCGGCAATCTTCTTCATGTATCTCGCGGAGCATCCGACCGATTACGAAGCGCTCCCGATCATCGGCCTCGTTCTGTTGTTCCTGGGCACGGTGGCCGCGGCGGTGATGCAGTACGGCGATCACATCTATTTGAGCGAGATCGGCCTCAAATACGAGAACGCGCTGCTGCGGTGGTTCGGCAAGCGCGGCCACTGGATGCGCTGGGAGGATGTCGTCGAAGTCCGCGAGGTGAAGGACAAGATCCTGATCCTCCTCGGCCGCGACGGTCGTCGCCTGCTCGTCGACGCGATCCTTGGCTATGCGATTGCACGGGCGGAGATCGTCAGGCGGGC
>DASYLL010000283.1:0-2349 GCA_036009605.1 Thermoanaerobaculia bacterium
GTCGGCTCGATCGACGCCAGGAAGCTCTCGACGACCGCGCGGTTCGACTCGACGTCGAGGTTGCGCTCGATCACCTTGCTCGCCGCGCGAACGGCCAGCTCCACCGTCTGCTTCCGCAGCTCCGCGAGCGCCTTGTCCTTCTCGCTCACGATCTCGGCGCGTGCACGCTCGAGCATCGTCTGCTGCTCCTTGTGCGCCTGCTCGATCACATCCGCTCGAACCTTCTCGCCGGCGGCGCGGGCGTCAGAGACGATCTTCTGCGCCTCGTCGCGCGTTGCCGCGAGCTGCTTCTGATGCTCGGCGAGGAGCGCGGCCGCTTCTTCGCGATCTTTTTTGGCGGCGGCGATGGCATCGGACAGTGACTTCTCGCGGGCTTCGACGGCCTCGAGAATCTTGGGGTACGCAAACTTCGAGAGGATGAAGAGGACGACGATGAAGATCACCAACGTCCACAGCATCAACCCACCGCTCGGCGTCAGCAGACCGCCCTTGGGGGCGTCCGCTTCCTGTGCCGCGAGTGGAAACGCCGCAACGATCGACGCCGAGAGAATTGTCAGAAGCTTGCGCATGGAGATTCTGGAAAAATGGTGACGATTGGCGCGCCGCACCCCGGGGCACGGCGGCCGATCGATCGATACTAGAAGTTGAACTTGCTCTGGATCAAGAACGTGACGACGATTGCGAACAGCGCCGCGCCTTCGATCAGCGCCGCGAGGATCAGACCGGCCGTCTGAATCTGGCCAGCGCGCTCCGGCTGACGTGCCATTGCTTCCGCGGCCTGACCACCGATGCGGCCGATGCCGAGACCGGCACCGATCACCGCGACGCCTGCGCCGAGTCCGGCGCCGAACATCGCCCACGCGCCCGTATACTCCTTCGTGTAACCCGCAGCTGCCTGAAGCATTGGAAGAAAAGCGTGCATGGTGTTGCTCCGTTGATCGTGAACTTCTGCTGCTCCGCGCCCGGTACTGGAGCGCTGCTCGTCAACGAGACCCGGGTCTCAACGAGCTTCCCCGGTCGCTCGACCGGGTACGAATCCTTCGCACGAGAGCACTGCGCGACGGATGAATGCGAAACGAGGGAGCGCTAGTGCGCCCCCTCGCGGATCAGGCCGATGAACACACTGGCAAGCAGCGTGAAGATGAACGCCTGCAAAAAGGCGACGAAGATCTCGAGCATGCTGATCGCGACGCCCATGACGACCGGCGCCGGCGCGATGAACCAGCTGCCGAAAGTGAAGATCAAGCTGATGAGTGCGAGCAGCACGACGTGACCGGCCGTCATGTTCGCGAACAGACGAATCGCGAGCGCGAACGGCTTCGTGAACTTTCCGATGATCTCGACCGGCGTCATGATCAGCGTCATCGGCAGCTTCATGGCGATCGGCTGATCGGAGGGCCAATAGATGATCGTCTTGATGTATGCCGCGCCCTGCGCCTTCATGCCCGCGACTTCGACGACGACGAACGTGATCAGCGCGAGCGTCGCCGTGACCGAGATATTTCCCGTCGCCGTGGAGCCGTACGGGATGAGCCCGAGCAGGTTGGCGAAGAGAATGAAGAAGAAGAGCGTGAGTCCGAACGGGACGTAGCCATTGCCGTGATGCCCGACGTTCGGAAGAATCACCTCATTCCGGATGTAGAGCACGATCGACTCGATCGCGCCGGCGAAGCCCTTCGCGTGTCCCTCGTGCGCGGTCTGCCGCTGGTTCGATGTCGCCGCCGGAATCATGATGCCGATGCAGAGAGCGGCGGCGAGAAGCAGAAACACGACGTGCTTGGTCGGGGACATGTCGAGCTCGATGCCGCCGGCATGAAACGGCTTCCAGCGCGGCAGTTCGTACTCGCCGACGAACGGCAGCTCGAGATAGTGCGAGTCCGTGATGTGCGGCGTGATGATGTCGACGTTCTTCGACGACTCCTGCTTCAGGTGGTCGCCCGCGGGTCCGTAGGTAGACCGCGTCGAATCCTGCGCGCGCAATGGCGCAGCGAGGAACAGCATCAGCGCGAGGAAAATCGAGCCCAATCTCATGACTTAAGCAGCACCGGTTCGAGCAGCGTGGATACGAAGAAAAAAGCAGCGAGGCTCACGAGCGCCGACGTCAGCGGAAGTCCGAGCGCCTTCGCGAACACGAGCGCGTACAACGCGAGCACTCCAAATCGAAGCAACATCCCGAGCCCCCACCCCGCGACCACGTTCGTCGTCGCCCACGAGCGCGCGATCACGAACGAGAGGAGCTGCACCACGTAGGCGATTCCCGCGCTCACCACGATCGCATGTCGGTCCAGAGCAGTCGGAAAGGCGATCATCAGCACCCATGCAGCAACACTGAGCAGCGCCGCCGCCGCT
>DASYLL010000284.1:0-15479 GCA_036009605.1 Thermoanaerobaculia bacterium
CGCGCCGATGAATGGATCGCCGCCCTCCAGTCCCTCGGACTCACGTTTCTCAAGAACGAGCATCAGGTCGTGACGCGCAACGGCAAGTCGATCGTGTTCGCCGGCGTGACCGATCCGGTCGGACGCGACACGCACAAGCAGGATCCCGTCCGCGCTCTCGCGAATGCGCCCGCCGACGCAGTGAAAGTGCTGCTCTCGCATCGCCCGCAGACCGCGGACGCGGCGAGCGCGCTCGGCGTCGACCTCCAGCTCTCCGGTCACACGCACGGCGGCCAGTTCTTCCCGTTCAATCTCGTGATCAGGAAGTTCCAGCCGATCGTGGCCGGGCTTCATCGCGTCGGCCGCACGTGGCTGTACGTGAATCGCGGAACGGGATACTGGGGACCGCCGTCGCGTCTCGCGGTCGGCGGTGAGATCACGGTCATCGAGCTGACGCCTGCGCCGAAGTCGTGATCCGGCGCACATCCGCGCACCGTTTCGGTGAGCGGAATCACGTCGCGTCCAATCTCCCCTGAATCTCTCTCGGGTTGCGCCACATTTGTGCCGCAAACCGTTCCTACCTTGGGAGACATGAAACGGTTGTCACTGGTTCTCGCCCTTCTCGCCACGGTTTCCCTGTCGGCCCAGACCGTCGACATCACCCCTGCGACGCCGGTCGCGAAGCTCATCCGTTCGCTCGTCGACGGCAGCTCGTCCGACCTCCGCAACGTCTACGCCCCTGCTGGTTACGCCCTGCTCTGGACGAGCAACGGCCGTCCGACCGCGCAGGCGCAGACCGTCATCGCCCAGCTCCAGAACGCGTCGGTCAAAGGGCTCGACGCGACCGACTACGACGGCGGACAGTGGACGTCGCGCATCGCCAACCTTCGCGGTGACGCCGCGCTGGCGCAGTTCGACGTCGCGCTGACGACCTCCGTCCTGCAGTACACCTCCGACCTCCGCCTCGGCCGCGTGAATCCGCGCGAAGTCCGTTTCGATTTCGACAACGCGTCAAAGAAGCTCTATGCGCCGATGTTCGTCGCGCAGCTCGCGACCTCGAACGATCCGGCCTCGATGTTCGCGAATGTCGAGCCGAAGCATGACGAGTACCGCAACCTGATCGCGGCGCTCGCGACCTACCGCCGCATTGAAGCCGCGTCGACCGACGACGCGGCGCTGCCGATTGTCACGAAGCTCACCAGGGGTCAGACCTACGAAGCGCTCCCCCGCATGGCCACGCGCCTCCGCCTCCTCGGCGACCTCGACGCGAACACCATCGTCGAGGGCACGACGTATGACGGCGCGATCGTCGACGCGGTGAAACACTTCCAGTCGCGCCACGGCCTCGACGCCGACGGCGTGATCGGCAAAACGACATTCGCGCAGCTCAACGTGCCGGTGTCGCAGCGCGTGCAGCAGATCGAATGGGCGATCGAGCGCTGGCGCTGGGTGCCGGAAGACGAAGAAGCGTCGTCGATCATCGTGAACATCCCGGAGTTCAAGCTCCGCGCGCGGCACGCGCAGGGCGGCGAAGAGCTGTCGATGCGTGTGGTGGTTGGTAAAGCGGCTGGCCACAAGACCCCGGTGTTCGACGGCGACATCAAACACGTCGTGTTCCGCCCGTACTGGAGCGTCCCGCCGAGCATCCAGCGCGGCGAGATCCTGCCGAAGCTCGAGCGCGACGGCAGCTACCTCGAGCGCAATCGGTATGAGCTCGTCGACGCGTCTGGTCGCTCGGCTGGTACGAATGTGGATGCCGAGACGCTGCGCCGCGTGCGCAATGGCTCGCTGTCCGTGCGTCAGAAGCCGGGTACGTCGAACGCGCTCGGCCTGGTGAAGTTCCTCTTCCCGAACGACAACAACGTCTATCTGCACTCGACGCCGCAGCAGGCGCTCTTCGCGCGCAGCCGCCGCGACTTCAGCCATGGCTGCATCCGCGTGGAAGATCCGGTCGCGCTCGCGGAGTGGACGCTGCAGGGTCAGGACGAGTGGTCGAAGGAGAAGATCAAGGCCACCATCGGCGGAAAGAAAGACGACGTCTACGTGAAGATCCAGCGTCCGATCATCGTCACGATCATGTACGCGACGGCGGCGGCGAGCAGCAACGGCGAAGTGCAGTTCTTCGACGACATCTACGGTCACGACACGCAGCTGGCGAAAGTGCTCATGCCGGAACAGCAGGGCGCGCCGGTCATGGTGGCCGCGAAGTAGCCGGCACGGCCGGCTGCGCAGGTTGCTGCGCCGAGTGGCACGTACGGCTGCCGAGTGGGCTGAACGTGCCGGCGTCCCGGCTACACCATTGCTGCCGACCCGATCTCAGGGTGTCTGCGCGCGAACTCGACGAGCCGCGGGGCATAGTCCCGCAGCTTCGGCGGGCGAATGCCGGAGCCCTCGAGATCAGCGGTGGCGCGAGTGGTGTCGTACGTCGTCGGATGCACGAAATAGTCGACGGCAGTCGCCGGAATGCGCATCAGCCGATAGACGCCCGGGACGTACTGCAACGCACCTTTCGCCATCGCCCTCGTCATCGGAATCCGCAGCACCGTGCGGTTCGTGGCGGCGGCAATGGTGTTGATCGTTTCATCGACCGTGAGCGGATCCGGATCGGCGATCGCATACGTCGCACCCGTGTTCGACTTCAAGCCGCTGAGGTACGTCATCGCGGCGATCATGAAATCGCGCGGCACGACGTTGAACGCGTAGCGCGACGGGCGGCCGACGACCGGCAACACCGCGAGTCGCGGTTGCCGCATCAGCCACTGCATCACGAAGTACGGCCCGTCGAATTTCTGCGTCGCACCGGTTGAACTGTCACCGACCACGACGGACGGACGATAGACGGTGATCGGCACGCGCGACATCCGTTTGCGCACCTCCACTTCCGCGAGGTGCTTCGTCTCTTCGTAGAAGTTGTTGAACGTTTGCGCGATCTCGAGATCGTCCTCTTTGAAGACGCCGGGATATCTGCCGCTGACGTAACACGTGCTGACGTAATGCATGCGCTCGAGCCGCGACGCACGCTCCGCGAGATCGAGCACGCGCGTCGTCCCGACGACATTCACGCGCATCCCCACTTCACGCGCGACGTTGATGTCGTATACGGCCGCGAGGTGATAGATCTCGCGCACGTCGTCCGCGGGAACATGATCGAGCGGCTGCGTGAGATCGCCGTCGATGAGACGAATGCGATTCTTCAACGCCGGATGCGCGGCTTCGATCTCTTTCGCGCGCTGTTCAGCGAGCGCGCGGAACTTCGGCTGCACGAGACAGAGCGCGACGTCATCCGTGCGCGCGACGACGCGCGGGAGCAACTCGGAGCCGAGGAAGCCCGGGAAACCGGTGAAGAAGATGGTGGGCATTGGGTGGGATCAGTATGCACGGAGTCACTGAGCGCTAGAATCCTGACGTGAACGATCCCCTCGTCGACAAGAGCCGCAGCGAAGCTCCGGAAGCCGTCGCTGATGACTTGCGAGCGGAGCTCGACCGACGACTGGCCGCGTACCACGCGGACCCGGCATCTGCGCGGCCCTGGGATGAAATCAAATCGGAGCTATTCGGCAGCCAGTGACGTTGCTGACACGAAGAGGACCCCTCACCGCGGAACGATCGTCAACCCCAACTTCTCCGTCAACCGAATCACCGTCAACTCCGACGCCTTCCCCACATGCTCCTCGGTCAACAGTCGATGCAGGTCATCGACGCTCGAGATCGGGTGCTCGCCATACGCGACGATTACATCGCCCTCGCGCAAACCCGACTTCTCCGCGGGGCTGCCTTTCTCCAAACTCACGACGAGGACGCCGCTCTCGACCGGCAGGTCGTAGAAGCGCACGACGCGTCGATGCAGCGGAACCGATTGGCCGCCGACGCCGATGTAGCTGCGCGTGATCTGTCCATCGCGAATCAACCGTCCGGCGACGAACTTCGCGGTGTTGATGCCGATCGCGAAGCAGATGCCTTGCGCGGGCTGGATCACGGCGGTGTTCACGCCGATCACTTCACCGCGCGAGCTCACGAGCGGTCCTCCGGAGTTGCCGGGATTCAGCGCGGCGTCGGTTTGAATCACGCTGTCGATCAATCGTCCGCTTTGCGCGCGCATCGTTCGGCCGAGTGCGCTGACGACACCCGCGGTGACCGTCGTCTGGAAGCCGAGCGGATTGCCGACGGCGATGGCGAGCTGGCCGGGGTGGATCGCGTCGGAATCGCCGAGCTCCGCGGATACCTGCGTCGGCGCGGAAATGCGCAGCACCGCGAGATCGGTGTGCGGATCATCGCCGACGACACTCGCGGTGTAACGCGTGCCGTCCACGAGCGTCACCTCGATCGCGGACACGCCGCTGATCACGTGACTGTTCGTGAGAATGAATCCGTCGGGCGTGAAGAAGAAACCTGAACCGCCGCCGCGTTTTCCCTTCGACGTCACCTCGATGTTGACGACCGAAGGGGTAATGCGGGCCGCAGCGGACATCACCGCGGCGGAGTAAGCGTCGAGAAGCTCGCCATCGCGTACGTCGAAGTTGGATCGCATCACTCACTTCAACAACGGCGCATTCCCGGAGAGTTTCTCGACCACCGCGCTCAGCCCTTCCACGACCTGCCCCATCCGTGCGTAGTCGAGCGTCTCCGGCGTATCCGAGGCCTCGTGATAGTTCGGATTGCGATAGGGCGCGGTGTCGGAAATCATGATCGCCGGCCAGCCGAACTGCCAGAACGACCATTGATCGGACCAGCCGATTCCCGGAATCGCTTCCGGCAGTGACGCCGTCTCGATCGGAAACTTCGAGCGCGCACGAAACGCCTTCGCGCATCGCGAGTTGAGCGAGCGCGATCCGATGTTCGACACGAACGCGATGAAGTTGCCGGTGTCGGGATAGAGCGCGGAAAGCGGCGGCGGGTACTTCTGCGATCCGCGCGCGTCATCGAAGTAGCCGAGCGACTCCAGACTCACCATCGCCACGATGCGCTCTTTCCGATCGTGACAACGCTTCGCGTACTGGAAGCTACCCATGTCCTCGGACTGAAAGTGCGGCGGCTCTTCATTCGCGAACGCCACGAATCGCAGCGTACGCGTCGGCTTCATCCCCGACACGCGACGCGCCAGCGCGAGCAACACCGCAACGCCGCTCGCGTTGTCATCCGCGCCCATCGTTCCGTGGACCGAGTCGTAGTGCGCGCCGATGATCACGATCTCGTTCGCGTTCGCCGTTCCGTGAATCTCGGCGATCACGTTCGCCGCATCGACGCCATCCTGTTCGATGCGATACACGTGACGGTCGACGCGATGTCCCGCCGCAGCAAACTCGCGTGAGATCCAATCCGCAGCCACATTCAGGTTCGCGGATTCGAACGTACTGCGCTCGCCGAACGCACAAAGCGCCGTCACATCCCGACGCAACTCATCGACGAGCGTCCCAGGCGGCGCAGGCGCTTGCGATACCGAGGGACGCCGTCGCGCGGCGATCACGAGGACCGCCGCGAGAAGCAGCAGCACGACGATCGCAGCGGTGAGCTTCATCCGCCGCGAATCGTCTCACGATCACTGTTGAGCCGGTGTCGGGAACGCCAGCTGCGACCACGCGTCGCCCGAGAAGTTGTCGACCGCCGACGCCCACGCCTGCCAGTCCGTGAAAAGCCCGGGGGTGAGATTCTCGATCAACACCTGCGCGACGCCCGTGCGCGTCAGACCGGTCACCGTGCGCTGTTCGATCGAGCGCGGTTGCACTTCCACTTCGAACACCTGCTCCTCCTCGACCGTCGGCGTCGAGATCTTCGCCGTCACGCGGAAGTGATGCACGGTCGTCGTGGGATTGGAGATGCCGATGTTGATGCGGTACTGGCTGCTGTGCCGGATGCCGAAGATCGTCTTCGACGACGCGGTGCTGCCCGGCATCACCACTGCGGGAAACGTCTGCGACATCGTGCCGTCGCCGCCGTCCGGACGCGGCGTCCAGATGCGCGAGGAAACGTGCAGGCGCGCATTCGGATCGAATACGCCGGCTTCCGTCACGCCGACGAACTCGATCGAGCCCACGCCGGTCTGCAGCATCACGTTGGCGACAAAGTCCTCGGATGAAAATCCGCGCCCGGCGCCGAGGTCCATGACGCGCGGCGCGATGCCGGAACCGCTGCTGCCGTTCGGCAGCCAGAACATCTGCACGCGCTGCGTGACGTTCCGCAGATTTGCGATCTGGATGTCGCTGCGAAAGTAGGTTCCGTTCGCGCCCGGCGCGTTGCCGGCGGCCGGGACGAGGATGCGGGGAGACGACGTTTGCGGCGTGATGAGGTCAGCGGAAGCGGTGGTGCAGAGAAGAAGCGAGGTGAGCAAAAAGGCGGTTGTGCGCATGCCCGGGGCGTAGCAACCTCCGTTCCCTTGAAGGCGTTGCTGGTTGCTGGTTCAAGGTGCCCTGACGTGGCTGCTCGGTCGCCCCAGGTGGGGTTCTCTCACGGAGGATGCGGTCGCGCCGAAGCACCTTGAACCAGCAACCAGCAACCAGTAACGCCGTTCACGACTCCGTAACTCTCAGGAAATTCTCACTCTCCGAGGGGCAGAGAACTTGCACGAAGGGGGCAACCGGTGATCAATTAGAGGCCGAGGTGTTTTGATGCGAGTGATCGTTCGGGCTGTCCTGTCCGCACTTGTCCTGACCCTGTTGTACGTTCCAACCAGCGAAGCGCAGTATTTCGGACGCAATAAAGTCCAATGGGAGCAATTCGAATTCAAGGTGCTCCAGACCGAGCACTTCGACATTTACTACTACGAGCAGGAAGCGGATGTCGTCGAAGACATCGCGCGCATGTCGGAGCGCTGGTACGCGCGCCTCTCGCGCCTCTTCAACCACTCCTTCCGCAAGAAGCCGATCGTCCTGTACGCCAACTCGGCGGACTTCCACCAGACGACGACGACCGGCGGAATGATCGGCGAAGGCACGGGCGGCTTCACCGACGCGTTCATGAACCGCGTCGTCCTGCCGCTCACCGGTGACTACGCGCAGAACGATCACGTCCTCGGCCACGAGATCGTTCACATGTTCCAGTACGACATCGCCGCCTCCGCGAATCAGCAGCGCCGCCGCTTCGCACTCGAAGCGCTGCCGCTGTGGATCATCGAGGGCATGGCGGAGTACTTCTCGAAAGGCCGCGTCGACCCGCTCACGTCGATGTGGATTCGCGACGCGACGATTCAGGACACGATGCCGAACCTGACCGAGCTGACGCGCGATCCGCGGTACTTCCCGTATCGCTACGGTCAGGCGCTCATGGCGTACATCGGCGCACGCTTCGGCGACGAAGCGGTCGTGCGCTACTTCATGGCGGCCGGCACGGTCGGTCCCGAAGACGCGGTCGAGCGCGCGCTCGGCATCTCACACAAGCAGCTGTTCGCTGACTGGGCCGAATCCGCACGCGAGCTCTACACGCCGATCATTCAGGCGCGCACGATGGACCTGGGCACACCGACCATCGGCCGCAAGCCTGTGCCTCCCGAGCCGCGCAAAGAAGGCGAGAAGCGCAAACGCCGCCGCCGTCAGACGAACGAGTTGAACATCGGTCCGGCGCTCAGTCCGGATGGCCGCTGGATCGCGTTCCTCTCCGCCCGCGAGCTCTTCTCGATCGATCTCTTTCTCGCCGACGCGAAGACGGGCCAGGTGGTCCGCAAGCTCGTGTCATCCGATCGTGACGCGCACTTCGAGTCGCTGCGCTTCATCGAGTCGGCCGGCGCGTGGTCTCCGGACAGTCGCCGCATAGCGTTCATTACGTTCTCGAAAGGGGACAACTTTTTATCATTTGTGGACGTTGAGACCCGGAAGCTCGAGCACGTGAAGGTGCCGAACCTCGAGGCCATCATCAACGTGGCCTGGTCGCCCGACGGCAACTCGATCGCCATCGCGGGACAGACCACCGGCGTCAGTGATCTCTTCATCTACGACGTGGCGACGAAGCAGGTGCGCCGTCTGACGAGCGACAAGTACGCCGATCTGCATCCGGCGTGGTCGCCCGACAGCCGCACGATCGCGTTCGTGAGCGATCGCGGCCCGGAAACGATTCTGGAACAGCTCAAGTTCACGAACATGCGCCTGGCGACGATCGATGTCGGCACGGGTCAGGTCCGTGAGATCCAGGCGTTCCGCGGCGCGAAGCACATCAATCCGCAATGGGCGCCGGACGGCAAATCGCTCTACTTCATCGCCAATCCCGAAGGCGTTCCGGATCTCTTTCGGATCAGCATTCCGGAAGGCGCGATCTCGCAACTGACGGCCCTCCACACCGGCATCGCCGGCATCACCGACATGGCTCCCGCGATGACCGTCGCGTCGCGCACCGGCGAGATCGCGTTCTCGGTCTTCGAAGACGACAACTACAACATCTACTCGCTGCCCGCGGCCCCGTCGTCGCAACCGGTCACTGCCCCGCCGGCGATGGCCGACAACACTGCCCCGCGCGCCGCACTCCTGCCGCCGCTGCGCAGCACGGGCTCGGAGATCACCGGCTACCTGATGCGTCCCGAGGAAGGACTGCCGCCGGCTTCGACGAACTTTGCGGAGCGCAAGTACAGCTCCGATCTGCGCCTCGCCTACCTCGGACCTCCCACGCTCGGAGTCGGCGTTGGTGAGTTCGGATTCGGCGCAGGCGGCAGCGTCACCGCGTACTTCAGCGACATCCTCGGGCGCCACAACGTCGGCTTCACGTTCCAGGGCGGCGGCGGCAGCGGCACGTCGAGCCTCACGGAGCAGCTCGGCGGTGAGCTCTTCTACCTCAATCAGACCAGCCGCCTGAACTGGGGCGCCGATCTTCTGCACGTTCCGTCGGTCGCGGGCTTCGTGAACTACGGACGCGGCATTTACCCGGGTGACGGCCAGCCCGCCGACATCTACGAGCAGTTCCGCCAGATTCAGCTCGTCACGGATGCCAGCCTGCTCGCGCAGTATCCGTTCAGCTCCACACGCCGCATCGAAGGCGCGGTCGGCGCGCAGCGCTACTCGTTCAAGGAAGAAGTCGAGGTCTTCTACGTGCGCGGCGATACGATCATCGACCGCGAGCGCCAGGAGCTTCCGGGCTCGTTCGTCCTGAACTTCAGCAAAGCGTCGGCGGCATTCGTCGGCGACAGCGCGGTGTACGGGTTCATGTCGCCGATCAACGGCACGCGCTATCGCTACGAGATCGAGGCACTGCGAGGCGATCTGAATTTCCAGACCGCGCTCGCCGACTGGCGCAAGTACTTCTTCAGGAATCCGGTGACGTTCGCCGTGCGCGGCATGCACTACGGCCGCTACGGAAACGGCGCCGAGGATCAGCGTCTGCAGCCGCTCTACCTCGGCAGAGGCTCGATCATGCGCGGCTACGATCCGTACTCGATCGATCCGATCGAATGCGGTACGGCGAACGGAACGTGCCCTGTGTTCGATCGCCTGGTCGGCACGCGTCTCGTGTACGGAAGCGCCGAGTTGCGCGCGCCGCTCCTCGGAACGCGCGGGTTCGGTTTGATCGACGCACCGTTCGTGCCGACCGAGATCTTCGCGTTCGCCGATGGCGGCGCGGCGTACTCCGATGACGAAGAAGTGGACTGGACGTACGAGACGCGCACCGATGCGCGCGTGCCGGTGTTCAGCGTCGGCGTCGGCCTGCGCATCCTGCTCGCGTACATCCCCATCGAGGTCTACGCGGCCAAGCCGTTCCAGCGCCCGGACGAAGAGGTCGTGTACGGCTTCAACATCGTCCCGGGCTGGTAGTGTTCATCCCTCCACGTGAGTTCGAGCGCCTCGTCGAAGAGGCGCTCGAAACTCTCCCCCCGCAGTTCGCGGAGCTCGTGCAGAACATCGTCGTCGTGGTGGAGGAAGAGCCATCCGACGACGATCTCGATCTGCTCGACGATGACGCCGACGAGCTCCTCGGCATCTATCGCGGCGTCGCGCTGACGAATCGCACGCACGACATGCTGCCAATGCTCCCCGATCAGATCGCGATCTTCCGCGGCCCGATCAATCGCGTTGCGCGCACGCGTCGCGAAGCGGTGCAGCAGATTCGCGACACCGTGATTCACGAGCTCGGGCATTACTTCGGATTGCACGATCACGAAATGCCGTACTGAGGAGACCCCCTCTCGCCACGTTACTGGTTCACCGTTACGTCGCGATTCTCCAATTCGAGCTCGCGTATGAAATCGCGCAGAAGAACTTCCTCGAGCACGGCAACAATCGCGTCGTTCTCGCCACCGACGGCGACTTCAACGTCGGGATCTCATCGAACGAAGACCTCGAGAAGCTGATCGAGAAGAAACGCGACTCCGACATCTTCCTCTCCGTCATCGGCGGCGGCGGCGGCGGCGCGAACTACGCGGACGCGGCGATGGAAACGCTCGCGGACAAAGGCAACGGCAACTACGCGTATCTCGATTCGCTTGCCGAGGCGGAGAAGGTGTTCCGCCACGAGCTGACGGGAACGCTGGTCACGATCGCGAAGGACGTGAAGGTGCAGCTCGAATTCGATCCTGCGACCGTCGCTTCGTATCGCCAGATCGGCTACGAAAACCTCGCTCTCGACAACGAAGACTTCGTCGATGACAAGAAGGACGCGGGCGAGCTCGGTGCCCGACATTCGGTGACCGCGCTCTTCGAGATCGTTCCCGCTGCCGGCGCATCAGTGCCCGCGAAACTCGCGACGCTGCGTCTGCGCTACAAAGAACCGACCGGCCGCAAGAGCCGCGAGCTCATCGCGGAAGCCGTCGACTCAGGACGCAGCGCCTACGAAGGATCCCCCGATCTGCTGGCGATGAAGGCGAAGGAGATGAAGTGATGCGCTACTTGATGTCGATCAACTCGATGTCGAACACCAGCATCCCGCGCATCGACTGCGGCTTGCTGCGATCGCTTCCGTAGCCGAGCCGCGCGGGAATCCAGAAACGCGTCTTCTCGCCTTTGACCATCAGTTGCAGGCCTTCGGTCCAGCCGGCGATCACGTTGTCGAGGCCGAAGGCCATCAGGCCGCGCTCGATGGAGCTGTCGAACTGCATTCCTTCGGGCGTCCAGCCGGTGTACTGCACGACGACTTTCCTGCGACGGTTCGGATACTCGTTTCCGGTGCCGGGGCGGAGGACTTTGTACGCGAGGCCGGACTTCGTGATCGTTGCATCCGCGGGCGGTGCTGCGACGTCAGGAGGCGCGACGGGAAGCTCCACGATCTCGATCAGCTCCGTGTCGAAGATGAGCGACTCGCCTTCCTTCAGTTTGTCGCCGGCCAGCGCGAACGGAATCCACGAGCGCTGCTTCTCGCCCACGACCATCTTCTGTACGGCTTTGCCCCACCCCGGAAGCATCTTGGACACGGCGATCGTCGCCGACCGCGGCTCAGGGACGTGCTGGACGAGCGAGCCGTCGGACTTCCAGACGGTGTAGCGCACGCGCGCGAGGCTTTCTGTTTTGGGATGCTCGGTACCGGTTCCGTCGGAAAGTTTCTTCGTGATCAGGCCATCGTCACCGCGCTCGGCATCCGGCGGCGGCGACGTGAGATCCGCCGGCGGCGCCGGCTTCTCGTTAGCGAAGAGAGGAAGAGCGACGAGAGCGAGGGCAGCAAGGAAAGTGCGCATGCGCCGTTTCGGAACCGGCCCAACGGAGACGCGAATTCCAGTTTGGAGTGCGGCAGCCGCGGCTGCCGCTTTTGTATGTTCGTGCGCAGCGCTGTCGCATACGAAAGCAGCGGCTGCGGCCGCCGCACTCCAAACCAGTAGCGTCGTCAATCTCTCGGAATGTGAAACGGCACTTCATCTTCTGCGGCCTGCGGCGACGCGTTGTACTCCGTGCGATCGTCGTCTTCTTCTTCATCCGTGCGATACGTGCGAATGTCTTCCATGGCGTCTCCTTAGAACTGCGCTGCTTCCGTCGAGCCTTCGAGCGCGGTCGTCGAGGACTCGCCGGCGCTCACGACTTTCGCTACCTCGTCGAAGTAGCCCGTGCCCACTTCGCGCTGATGGCGCGTCGCGGTGTAGCCGTACTGCTCCGATTCGAACTCGGCCTGCTGCAGGCGCGAGTACGCGGTCATGCCTTCTTCGCGGTACTGGCGCGCGAGCTCGAACATCGAGAAATTCAGCGCGTGGAATCCGGCCAGCGTGACGAACTGGAACTTGTAGCCCATCGCGCCGAGCTCGCGCTGGAAGCTCGCGATCTCGTCCGCTGACAACTTTTTCGCCCAGTTGAACGACGGCGAGCAGTTGTACGCGAGCAGCTTTCCGGGGAACTTCGCGTGTACGCCTTCGGCAAATTCGCGCGCTTCTTCAATGTCCGGTGTCGACGTCTCGCACCACAACACGTCCGCGTATGGCGCGTACGAGATCGCACGATCGATCGCCATCTGCAGACCGTTGTTGATGCGATAGAAGCCTTCCGTCGTCCGCTCGCCGGTGATGAACGGACGATCGCGTTCATCGATATCGCTCGTGATGAGCGTCGCGCTGTGCGCATCGGTGCGTGCGACGACGAGGGTCTCGACGCCCATCACGTCCGCGGCGAGGCGTGCCGAGGCGAGCGTGCGGATGAACTGCTGCGTCGGAACAAGAACCTTGCCGCCGAGATGGCCGCACTTCTTCTCGGACGCGAGCTGATCTTCGAAGTGCACCGCGGCCGCGCCGGCTTCGATCATCATCTTCATCAGCTCGAACGCGTTCAGCGCGCCGCCGAAACCAGCCTCGGCATCCGCGATGATCGGCGCGAACCAGTGCGTGCCGGAGCGACCTTCCATGTGATCGATCTGGTCTGCTCGCTGAAGTGCTTGATTGATGCGCTTCACAACCTGCGGCACGGAGTTCGAGGGATAGAGGCTCTGGTCGGGATACATGTGACCCGCGAGATTCGCGTCCGCCGCGACCTGCCAGCCGGAGAGGTAAATCGCTTTCAGACCCGCGCGCACCTGCTGCACGGCCTGATTGCCGGTGAGTGCGCCGAGGGCGTTGACGAAGGGTTCCGTGTTGAGGAGATCCCAGAGCCGCTCCGCGCCCATTTCGGCGAGCGTGTGGCGGATGTCGACCGAGCCGCGCAGACGAAGCACGTCCGCGGCGGTGTAGTCACGCGTCACGCCGTTCCAGCGCTCGCTGGTTTCCCACTGCTTCTCGAGGACGTTCGGGTCGCGGGCTTCTTTGAGTTTCATGATTTCTCCTGTTGCAACAGTTCTTCGTAAGCCGGGAGAGTCAAAAAATCGGCGAGGTCGTTCGCGAGAATGAGATCGTCGAAGATGCGTGCTGCCGTCTGGACGTGAGGCTTGTCGCCGATGGTGGTGAGCTCTTCATCACGGATGCGGCGATAGAGATCGGCGTCGATGGCGCGGCCGTCGTCGAGCGTCGCGCCGTGGCGGATCCACTGCCACAGCTGCGTGCGCGAGATCTCGGCGGTCGCGGCGTCTTCCATCAGGTTGTACAGCGGCACTGCGCCGCTGCCGCCGAGCCACGCGGCGAGATAGAGAATGCCGACGTTGATGTTCTGGCGGACGCCCTTCTCCGTGATCACGCCCTCGGGCAGACGGAGCAGATCGTCGCGCGTGATGTTCACGTCGTCGCGTGAGCGGTCGAGTTGATTCGGCCCGGGCATGTGTTCGTCGAAGATGCGCTTCGCAACGCCGACGAGTCCCGGATGCGCGACCCACGTGCCGTCATGACCGGCGCGCACTTCGCGCAGTTTGTCAGCTTCGACTTTCTTCGTCGCGGCGTCGTTCGCGGTGGGATCGTCTTTGATCGGAATCTGCGCGGCCATGCCGCCCATCGCGTGAATGCCGCGGCGATGGCAGGTCTGAATGAGAAGGTCGACGTACGCGGCGAGGAACGCCTTGTCCATCGTGATCGAGACGCGCTCGGGCGTGATGAAGTCGTGGCGCGCTCTGAATTTCTTGATGAACGAGAAGATGTAATCCCAGCGGCCGCAATTGAGACCGGCCGAATGGTCGCGCAGCTCCCAGAGGATCTCGTGCATCTCGAACGCGGCCAGGATCGTTTCGATCAGCACCGTGGCGCGGATCGTTCCGACCGGCACGTCGAGCTCCTGCTGCGCGCGCACGAATACGTCGTTCCAGAGCCGCGCCTCGAGATGCGACTCCATCTTCGGCAGATAAAAGTACGGCGCGGTGCCACGCTCGATCGCGGCGTTCGCGTTATGGAAAACGTAGAGACCGAAATCGAAGAGGCTCGCGCTGATCGGCTCTCCGTCGATCGTGACGTGCGCTTCGACGAGATGCCATCCGCGCGGACGCACCAGCAGCGTCGCGATTTTCTCGTTGAGCTTGTACTGCTTCGTTCCGCTGTCGAACGCGATCGTGCGACGCACTGCATCGCGAAGGTTGATCTGTCCTTCGATGTTGTTCGCCCACGTCGGGGAGTTCGCGTCTTCGAAATCCGCCATGAAGACGTTCGCGCCCGAGTTGAGCGCGTTGATGATCATCTTGCGATCGACGGGCCCGGTGATCTCGACGCGGCGATCGCGGAGATCGTGCGGAATCGGCGCAACCGTCCACTCGCTCTCGCGGACTTGCTTCGTCTCTTCGAGAAAATCCGGCAACTCGCCCGCGTCGAGTCTCGTCTTGCGCGCATCGCGCGCCGCGAGCAGCTCCAGACGACGCGGATTGAACTCCTTGTGCAGCGCCGCAACAAACCCCAGCGCTTCATCCGAAAGGATCTCGTCCCACTCCGGCTTCACTTCCGCCAGAACGTCGATATCGGTGGTGAGTACAAGCTCCGTCATGCTGTAAAGATCATGAGCACGCGACCTGCCAGAGTCAACTAAACACAGCCCTGACAGCAGTTACGCAGTCAACGTTTGTAAATGTGGACTTGTAAATGAGTAAAGAGGTGTAAAGTTTCTGCGGCATCGGAAACGTGTATTGAAACGGCCGTGCCAACGAGAAGATGTTGCTGTTACTGGTTACTGGTTCAAGGTGCTTCAGCGTCGGACGCGCGGCTCTCGCGAAACGGCACCTTGAACCAGCAACTAGCAACCAGTAACCGCACCGGAGGTGCGCATGAACAAGCTCGGTTCCAAAGTGCGGGGATTTCGCCGCAAGGAGCAGCTCACGCAGGTGCAGCTCGCGCAGCGGCTCGAGATCTCGCCGAGCTACCTCAATCTCATCGAGCACAATCAGCGGCCGTTGCCTGCGCATCTGCTGGTGAAGCTCGCGCAGATCTTTCACGTCGATCTCGCGGCGTTTGCCGATGACTCGCAGGCGCGGATCGCAGACAGCCTGCAGGAAGTGTTCGCCGATCCATTGCTCGAAGAGCATTCGGTCACGACGAACGACGTGCGCGAGCTCGCGGAGAATCCCGCGGCGTCGCGAGCGATCATCGCGCTCTTTCATGCGTACAAATCATCCGTGCAGTCGATGCGCGATCTCGCCTCGCAGTTCTATGACGGCGGTGTGATGCACGGCATCGATCCCGTGCACCTGCCGAGCGAAGAAGCGTCGGACGTGATCCAGGAGAACCTCAACTACTTCCCCGAGCTCGAAGCCGCGGCGGAGCAGATCTCGAAACGCGC
>DASYLL010000285.1:0-26260 GCA_036009605.1 Thermoanaerobaculia bacterium
TGGAGTGTGTACATCCCGCAGCCCAGAGGAGAAAACGCCAATGATCAACGTCAACGAAGGATGCCAATGCACGCTCTCGCAATAACCGCCATGGACCACACGAACCGCAGAAAGGCAGCGCGCATCTCCGTCAAGGGCAAACAGGAAGTCGTGTTTGGCCGCAATGCCGGAGTCCTCATCGACCTCAGCCCGCGCGGCGCCCGGATTCGTCACAGCGGCTCGGTACGCCGCGGCTCATCCATCCGGGTGAGTTTTGCGCGGAACGGGACGCGGTTCTCTGCCGACGCCCAGATCCTGGCGACGCGTATGGTCAGCCTGGGAACGGGATTGACCTACGAATCGCGCGTGCACTTCCCCTTCATCGATCATCTGTCCGAAAACGTGCTCCGCACGACGCTGGACGACATCGTCGGGCTCGACCTCAGAAGCAACGTCGCGAACATGCTCGGCTCGGGTGACGAACGGCAACCGAAGACCGCACCACGGACCGACTCCTATGTTCGCTGCCGTCTTCAGGGCACCTGGTGGGAGAAGAAAATCACCAATGACCGCACCCAGCCGGACAACGGCTTTGTGTTGCCCGCGGAATCGACCGCGGCGGAGATCGCGACCCTGTGCGCTACCTATGCAGCGGGCAGCGAAGAAGACCGGGAGATGATCCGTGTGATGGCGACTGCGGCGGTGGGGTAGGAGGGGTGACCCCTCGTCCGCCTTCGGCACCTTCTCCCCTTTCACAAGGGGAGAAGGCCGAGTGAATCCGGCGCTGCGTGAGTTTTCTCGGCCGATGAGGGTTTCCCTCACTTCAGCTCGTACCCGAACTTCCTTCGCATCACCAACCGGTCCGGCCCCAGCTTCCTGCGCAGACTCTTGATCCGCGTCCCGATCGTCGCGCGATTCGCGGAAAGAATCCTCGCCATCTCCACCGCCGTGATCGGCGCTGGCGAGTATTCGATCAGCAGCGTCAACACCTCGGCCTCGCCGCGACTGAGCTCGTGTACGGTGCCGCCATTCCGCACGCGCATCTCCGCAAGCGAGATCGAGAGCGTGTTGAATTCGCGCGACGCCGCAGGCGTTTCATCTGCCGCGCGTCGCAGCACATTGCGAACGCGCGCGATGAATTCGCGTCCGTTCATCGTGCGCGCGACGCAATCATCCGCGCCGGCTTCGAACGCCTGCACGCAGATGTCTTCGCCGCCTTCCGCCGTCATCGTGATCACGGGAACGATGAGACTCAATTCGCGGCACACATCGAACGGATCGCTGTCGCGCACGTCGAGATCGAGGATTGCCAGCGCGTAGGCGCGACGGCGAATCGCAGTCAGCGCGACGGTCGCGTTGCTGAAGCAGTCCGCGCGAAATCCCGCGGCTTCGACGTCGCGGCGAAGGAGTGCCGAGGAGTGATCGGCGTGTTCGATGATGGCCAGAGGTCGCATACGCCGTGTCGGTTTGCGACTCTACGGCTCGCGAGTGAAGCCGGCGTGAAGTCGGCCGGTGTTCGCGTGAAGAAATTCAGGTTCACACCAGCGCCGCGTCCCTTTACGCGCGCTTCACATGACGTTCAATCGCTTCAGTTGTGCGGCGCGTACAACGCCGACCCATGAAGAGGTTGCACCTCCCCGTCATTGGACTTCTCCTTTCACTGTTCATCCACACGACCGCTTTCGCGGCCACGCTTGCAGGCGTCATCCGTGACGATTCCGGCGCCGCGATTCCGGGCGTCACCGTCACCGCGACGCGCACCGGCGAAGCTGCCGAGCCGCAACTCGCAGTCACCGACGGCGAAGGCATGTTCCGCGTCGCGGACCTGCCTCCCGGTACGTACAAGCTCGAAGCCATCCTCGATGGCTTTCAGACCATCAGCAAAGATGTGAAGCTCGTCACCGGACAGACGGTCGATCTCGCGTTCAAGCTCGTGCCCGCGTTCGGCGAGACCGTCGAAGTCGTCGCGGAAACCGTACGCACAGGCGAAGTCGCAGTACTCGACAGCCGTCGCGAATCCGCGGTCGTCAGCGACTCGATCTCCGCGGAAGAAATCCGCAAGACTCCCGACTCCACTGCAGCCGGCGTCGTCGAGCGACTCACCGGCGTCACGCTCATCGGCGACAAGTACGTCTTCGTCCGCGGCCTCGGCGAACGCTACAGCGGCACGACCATCAACGGCTCTTCGCTGCCGACCACCGAGACCGAAAAGCGCGTGGTTCCCCTCGATCTCTTTCCCGCGAAACTCCTCGAGACCGTGAACGTCGTGAAGACGTACACGCCCGACAAGCCGGGCGACTTCGGCAGCGGTGTCGTCGAAATGACGACGACCGAATTTCCCAGCGGCCAGTCGTTCAAGCTCAGTGTCGGCACTGGCTATCACAGCGCGGCCACCGGCGAACCGTTCCGACGCTACGCCGGTGGCCTGGATCGGATGGGCGGGGGAGGCCAGAAGATCTCATCGACGATCCCGTCCGGGTTCCTGCGCCGCAGCAGCATCCTCGATCCGGGTGGCTTCACGCCGCAGGAGCTCGAAGCATTCGGCGAAGCGCTCGTCGGCAACTGGACCGGAGATCAGGTCAGCTCCGCGAAGCCCGCGACCGACGCTTCGCTCACCTACGGCAACACGTTCGGCCGCCTCGGCATCGTGTTGTCGGGCGTGTCGACCCACGGCTACGAAGTCGTCGATGAGGAGTACCGCTTCTTCGGCGTCGACGCCGGCCAGCTCGTTCCGATCAACGATTACGACCTGCTCACGAATCGCGAGCACACGAGCACCGGCTTCATCGGCAACCTCTCGTATCGCCTCGCCGACAACCATCGCGTGTTCCTCAACTCCGTGTTGACGCGCGACGCGTCCGCCGAAGATCGCTTTCAGGAAGGACTGCAGACCTCGACGGGTGGCGACATTCGCGACTTCCGCGTGCGCTATCAGCTCGAACAGATCTTCTCCACGCGACTGCGCGGCGAGCACAACCTGCAGGGCCCCGGAATGGGCAGCCTGCTCGAGTGGAACCTCACGCGTTCGACCGCATCGAATGATTCCGATCTGCGCGAGAACCTTTATCGCGAATCGAATCCGGGTGTGTTCGAACTGCAGACCGGCTTCGCGGAATCAGGACGCGTCGAGTACTTCGAGCTCGCCGATCAGATTCAGCAGGGTGGTCTCGCGTACTCGATCTACTTCGCGCCCGATGGCGGCACATGGTCGGGATCGATCAAAGGCGGCCTCGATCACATGCAGCGCACGCGTGATTTCGACGCGCGGCGCTTCCGCTTCGTACAGGCCGGTTCCCTGCAGGTCGATCTCTCGCAAACGCCCGACGAAATCTTCACCGCCGCGAACATCGGACCGAACGGTTTCGAGATCCGCGAAGTCACCGGCGTCAATGACGCGTACGACGCCGAGCACATCGTCGATGCCGCGTTCCTGATGAGCGACACGACGTTCGGTAAGTGGCGCATCATCGGCGGCGCGCGTTTCGAGAAGTCCGATCAGAGCGTGCTCACGTTCAATCCGTTCGACGTCGAGAACATTGTCGAATCGGTCAATGAGAGCAGCGACGTTCTCCCTTCCATCAACGTCGTCTATCAACTCGCGCAGCGCACGAATCTGCGCTTCGGGTACGGACGCTCGCTCAATCGTCCCGAGTTTCGCGAGCTCAGCCCGTTCACGTTCACGGAAGTCGCAGGCGGGCGTTCGGTCTCCGGTAACCCCGATCTCGTTCAGGCCACACTCGACGGCTTCGACGTGCGCTGGGAAACGTTTCCCGGTGCCGGAGACGTCATCGCCGCGAGCGCGTTCTACAAGAAGATCGACAGCCCGATCGAGCGCATCGTGCAGCCCACGACGGACCTGCGGCAGTCGTTCGTCAACGCCGATTCCGCGACGCTCTATGGCCTCGAGCTCGAGTTCCGCCGTTCGCTCGAATCGATCCTGCCCGCGCTGCGTCTCTGGTCGATCAATCTCAACTACGCGTACATCAACTCAGACGTGACGATCGGCGAGCACCAGCAGTCGGTCGTCACGAACAAGGAACGTCCACTCGAAGGGCAGTCCGATCAGATCGTCAACCTCGGCCTGCAGTTCTATCAACCGCAATGGGGAACGATGGTGCGCTTCCTCGGATCGCACAGCGGCGAGCGGCTCACCGAAGTCGGCGCATTCGGCCTGCCGGACATCTATGAGGCCGCGTCGACGTCGCTCGACGTCGTGCTCTCCCAGAGCCTCGGGCCGTTCGCGAAAGGTCTCGAAGTGAAGCTCGCCGGCACCAACCTCCTCAACGCAAAACGGGAGTTCATTCAGGGCGGCGAGATCCAGCGCCGCTACGACCCGGGCCGCAAGGTCAGCCTCAGTCTCAGCTACTCACCCTTCTAGCAGCTCGTATTCACTCGCTGGTTGTCGGTTCTCGGTTGTCGGTTGTCTGTGGCTTTTCGCCCATCGGACACCGTGCTGAGAACCGACAACGGAGAACTGACAACCGACAACGATCCCGACATCGAATCGCTCTCGAACTCAAGTTGCCGACGAACGACGCCTCACAGACAACCGACAACTGACAACTTTCACGCAGTGAACGGAGAATCAATGCGAAAAATCCTTCTTGTACTCTCAATGACGCTCGTCGCAGCGCAGACGCTCGTCGCCGCGGAGCGGCCCGAGCTCACGCGCGGCGATCGCAGCACCAACTGGGTAACGCGCGCCACCTTCAGCCAGGTCGCGGCCAGTCAGATCGCGGCCGAAGCGGCGATCGATGAAACGTCGCGCCCGATCACGCTGCTCGAAACGAACTACTACACGTTCCTTCCTGCCGATCAGCTTCAGCTGCGTCTCACCGTTGCCGCGAATGGTTTTGGCGCGCCGGTGACGATGTATCTCTTCCACGAAAACCGCACCACCGGCGAGCGTCGCTACTACAACGTCGCGGGTGGATTGCAGAACGCCGGCGTCGCGACCGATCTCTTCGGCGCGGCCGGTTCGCCGGTTCCGGTGTTCGTTCCGGCGCTGACCGACTTCGTGCTCTTCGGTTCCGCGACTGACGCCGGTCCGCTGAGCTGGGCTGTCAACGGCGCGCTCGGTGGCAATCAGCCCGCGGGCACAG
This sequence comes from Thermoanaerobaculia bacterium, assembly GCA_036009605.1. GTDB lineage: Bacteria > Acidobacteriota > Thermoanaerobaculia > Gp7-AA8 > Gp7-AA8 > QHVT01. The sequence continues at coordinate 5,082 of DASYLL010000285.1, forward strand.
TGGGCCTCTATCAGTGGGTCGTCGAGCTGCGTGACGCCGCGGGCAAGCGCGTGCTCTCGCGCTCCAACGCCGCCTACTCGAACATCACCGCGAGCATTCCGGTCAGCGGCACGATCACCACGTCCACGACGTGGACCGCGAACAATCGCTACGTCCTCAATGAGTTTGTCGGCGTCGCGTCGCCGGCCACGCTGACGATCGAGCCCGGCACCGTGATCTACGGCGGCTCGACGCGCGCAACGCTGTTCATCCAGCGCGGCGCGAAGATCATCGCCGACGGCACCGCCCGTCGCCCGATCGTCTTCACCTCGGCACAGCGCGTCGGTTCGCGCGCGCAGCAGGACTGGGGCTCGCTCGTTCTGCTCGGCGGCGCTCCGATCAACGTCACCGGCGGCACGGCCTTCCTCGAAGGTCTTCCCTCCGATCCCGCGTACTCGTACGGCGGTCAGAACGCGGCGGACAACAGCGGCATCGTTCGTTACGTGCGTCTCGAGTTCGGTGGCTTCCCGATCGCCACGAATCAGGAGATCAACGGCCTGACCCTCGGCGGCGTCGGCAACGGCACGGTCCTCGACTACATCGAAGTGCTGCACAACAAAGATGACGGCTTCGAGTTCTTCGGCGGTACCGTCAACGCCAAGCACCTGCTCGGCGTTGCGATCGCCGACGACGGTCTCGACTTCGACCTCGGCTACCTCGGCAGCGTGCAGTTCGCCGCGCTCATCAAGCGCACGCCGGCTGGTGTCTCGGAAGAAGGCGACTCGAACATCTTCACGGAATCCGACAACAACGCGAACGGCACGGCCGACGCGCCACTCACCAACATGCGCGTGTACAACGTGACTGCGGTGCGCGTGTCGACCACCGGCGGCAACCACGGCGGCGTTCTTCGCCGCACTACCGCGGGAAAGTTCTACAACAACATCATCACCGGCAGCCGCCTCGCGCCGATCACGATTCGCGACAACGGTACGTTCGCCAACACCGCCTCGGGTGAGCTCGTGTTCGACAGCTCGATCCTGAACGGCGACTTCGCGGATACCGCGTTCATCAACGCCGCGGACCGCGCCGGCCAGACGCGCGACTTCCTCTTCACCACCATGAAGCGCAACCGCAACACCGATCCGAAGCTCGCCATCGGCACGCCGACGATCCTCAAGACGCTGCAGCCCGACCTCACTCCGCTGGCCGGCTCGCCCGCGCTCGATGCGGACTTTGTTTCGAACCCGCCGGACAACGGCTTCCTCGAAGCCGTCGACTTCATCGGCGCCGTCGGCCCGGGCAACAACTGGCTGCTGTCCGGCTGGGCCAACTACTCGGACAACTAAGACAACGCGATCAGGAGAACGAACCTCATGAAACGAACTGCAATCCTGCTGCTCCTCCTCGCGCTCGTGCCGCTCGCGGCATCCGCGCAGTCGTTCAGCGCGCAACTCACCGGCGCCGCCGAAGTTCCGGGTCCGGGCGACACTGACGGCAGCGGTCTCGCCGTCGTGACGATCTCGGGCACGACCATCAACTACACCGTCTTCCATCAGAACATCGCCACGCCGACCGCCGCGCACATCCATCGCGGCGCGTCCGGTGTGTCCGGTGACGTCGTCGTCGACTTCAACGCGGCCACGCTGACGAACGGCACGGTCTCGGGCGTCTCGCAGACGCTGATCAATGAGATCGTCGCCAACCCCGCGGGCTTCTACGTCAACGTACACAACGCCGAGTTCACCGGCGGCGCGATTCGCGGACAGCTCGTCGGCAGCTCGTCGGGCGATGGCGAGCGCACCTCGTTCATCCCGGTCGTCGGCAAAGTGACGGGCGTGAACAACACGAACTTCGTCACCGATCTGCGCATCGTCAACAACGGCAGCTCGACCGCGAACGTCTCGCTCGATTACTACGCGCAGAATGCCGGCGGTCTCTCCGCCGCGACTGTGACCAAAACGCTGACCGTCGCCGCGGGCGAGCAGAAGGTGCTCAATGACGTCGTCGGCGCGACGCTCCTGACGACCGGTCTCGGCGGCCTGAAGATCACGTCCGATCAGAACGTGGTCGCCACAGCCCGCGTCATCAACGACCTCCGCGCGCAGAACCTCGGCACCGCCGGTTTCGCAGTGACGGCGGAAGAGATCGGCGCAACGTCGGGCACGATCACGTTCCTCGCGAGTTCGGCCGACTACCGCACGAACATCGGCTACTTCAACGCCTCGTCATCGACGGCAACCGTCACGCTCACGGCGCGCCGCTCCTCGAACGGCTCAGTTCTCGGCACGAACACGCTGACGATTCCGGGCTGGGCGATGGTGCAGCAGGGGGCGTTTGCCGCGATCTCTTCGGTCCCCGAAGCCGATCGGGCGCAGGATGATTACTACGTCAGCTGGACGTCGAACGTGCCGGTCTTCGTTTACGGCGCGGTCACCGACAACAAGACGGGTGACGCGGTTCTCAATCAGTAGTTTTTGTCAGTGCGGCAGCTTCGGCTGCCGCACTGTTTTTCTCCCCGCATGCGTTAGGATTTCATCCATGCGACATGCGGCGTTGTTGATCATCGTGGTGCTGTTCTCCGCGGTTCCTGTCCTTGCCCGGATGCCTTCCGTCGAGTTGCCGCCGGAGCTCGATCGCGTGCTGCGCGACTACGAGCAAGCCTGGCAGGCGAGCGATGAAGCAGCGCTCGCGAAACTCTTCACTGATGACGGATTCGTGCTCTCCAACGGCAAGCCTGTCGTGCGCGGTACGGACGCCATTCGCGCGGGATACGCGGACGACGGCGGCGGAACACTGGCGTTGCGGGCGTTCGCGTTCTCCGTCGATGGCAACGTCGGCTACATCATCGGCGGGTACGCGACATCGACGACCGCTCCCGACATGGGGAAATTCGTGCTTGCTCTGCGCAAGGGGAAGGATGGCCGCTGGTTGATCGCGGCGGATATCGATAACTCGAACCAGCGCCCGCGTCCGAGTGCACCGGCACAATAGATGCGCTTCGTGAGCTTCGTCCTCCTCGCACTCCTGCTCGCGCCGATGTCTGCCGCGCAACCGCCGAGCCGCGGCAATCCCGATGTGAACTTCGACGGCCAGTCGGTCGATCAGATGATCGCCGCGTATGTCCGCGAGAACGAGGTGCCGGGCATTTCACTCGCCATTGTGCAGGCGCCGTACATCACACGCGCGACCGGCTATGGGATCGCCGACGTACAACGCAACTCGCTCGTCTCCGCGAATGCGATGTTCAACATCGTCCAGATGCGCAGTGCGTTTACTGCGGTCGCGGCGATGCAACTCGTCGAGGAAGGAAAACTCGGGCGCTCGCAGGTTCTGCCGTTGCTTCGCAAACCGGAGCTCGAATCGCTCATTGCGAAAGCGAGCGGACAACGCTACGAGGAATTCGTGCGCTCGCGCCAATTCGAGCCGCTCGGATTGCGACATACCGCGTTCGCAAACGACCTTCCCAAACCCGCTTTGATCGATCCGGCAGAACCGGCAGTCGGCAACGGTGTTCCGTCCGACAATGCGATCTATTCGTCCGCGTCCGACATCAGCATCTGGGATATCGCACTCGCCGGCGACATCCTCATCAAGGATCCCGCGCTCCGAAAACTGCTCTATGAACCGTCGCCCGATCGCGGTCCCTGGTTCTTTCCGGGCCATCCCGGATTGATGATCGCAACCGGAGACGGGGAGGGCTTCTCATCCCTGCTCGCGCGTTTCACGCATCGCGATGAGCTGATCTGCGTAACGCTGCTCGCCAATCGCGAAGGTCTCGATCTCACGCAGCTCGCGCGGAAAATCGCAGGGGCGTTCAATCGTCGCACTGGTCCGCCTGCGAGATCCGCGGGTTTGTCCGCGCAGCAGAGCCCTTACTCCGTGTCCGAGAGCGTCACGCGCGTCGCAAATGCATTGCGCGCTCGCGGGCTCGCGCCGACAGGTGTCCTTCCTCACGCAGTGGAAGGCGCGTTTGGGAAGATCACGGTCTCGGAAGAATCGGGTGCGGTGTGGATCATCGCGACGCCTGCCGGCAAGACACCTCGCGAGACGCGACGCAAAATCGACGAAGCGTTGCTCGAAGCCATCGGCGCTCGCGACGCGTACCTTCAGTGAAGCCTGGAGATCGTGTCGAGCAGTTCCTGGGCCTGAAACGGCTTGGTCATCACAGCGGATGGCGGGGGTCGTCGGAACTCCTCGGTAGCGTCGGACGACGCGTCCTCCAGGACAGAAATCAAATTAGGCGGACGATAATGCGCGAATGGCCGAAGTCACATTTGGGAATCCCTGTTGTTTTTGCGGAATGATGATCGAGCAATCCGAGCACCATCCCCGCCGCGTGTCAGTAGAAACGGCTGCGGGTCTCTGGCAAGTCTGGTTCTGCCACAGCGCATGTTTCAAGTCGCGAATCGCAGCAGTTGAGTCTATCGACCTCTCGCCTGCTCACTTCTGATGCTGTTTCCGCCACCCTCGCGTCGTCGAACACCAGCATCCTGAAACTGCGCGTCGGGTCCACTGTGGCGAGACTCCCGCCGGTCAGAGGGAGTCTCCGCTTCATCGGGAGGCGCCGCCGCACTTCAACCGGATCCCGGAGCACGTCTCCTCGCTCGCAGGTAAGACACGACCCGCCGGATGCAGTAGCCTATCCAGATCGCGCCGAGCAATAGCCAGACATAGCCGGAGATTGTTGGCTTCCCACCGCGCATCCGAGTCAGTTGATCGCCCGAGAAAATCTCGTAAGAGCCGTAAATGATCGCAGCTACGCCGAGGCAACCTATTGCAAAAGCATCTGACGAGTGCCAGAGCATGCCTTTGCCGCGCCGGATGGGTTGCATCGTCGGCACGTTACACGGACCGGAACCGCGGCACCAGCATCGTGGTGCTACAGGAACGCGTGTGGTTCCAGCGGCTGAGCGCTGGCTGTTAACCGGACGGATTTCATGATCTGCCCAGGGTGCCCGGGCGAGATCGAACCCGGATATGCGGAGCTGAGGGGAACATTCTCGGATGCGATGACCCATGGGTGGTCCCACCTCATCTTGACCTTCTCCGGCCCGGAGATCACCGAGCTCAACATCCTGAAGCCGTCGGAGAGGGGACGAGCAGGGTTCTGTCCGAGTTGCGGGCTGGTCGTCATCACGCACGAGCCCTGGATCCCATGAACTGCCCTGAGTGCGCATCCCAACTGTCGTGGGGTCGGGTACGTCTCCGCGGCGAACTGTGGAGGCAACTGACCTTCTGGGGCATGTCCTGGCTTCGCGCCACATTCGTCGGGACCGGTACGGCGCGACGAATCGAGTTCCTGCTCCCCTGGCAACGGAGATCGGCCTATGCCTGTCTCAAGTGCAAAACGGTGGTTGTTCTGCCTCGTGCCTCGCGCAAAGGAAAGAAGTCTCCACTCCGCGGCGCCGGCTGACCGGGGTCAATCGTGAGAGTGGTCCGAACGGTCCGGGAGCCGGTGCCGCGTGACGAACCTCACTGTCTCTGGCAGAGGCGTTGGTCTCCGTGGTCAGGTCGCGGCGCGAGCTACACTACCGCCAACCGCCAGGGCATCGAGGAGGATTTGTCGTGCGCCACCTGTCGTCCGGGACACTCGTTGTCGTGGGTGTCATCCACTTGCTGCCCCTCTCCGGGGTGTTGGGCGCGGCCCAGCTCCAGTCGCTGTACGGTCTCGCCTTTGACGATCCCAACGCGGTCATTCTCATGCGGCACCGGGCAGTGCTCTTCGGCCTGGTTGGTCTCTTCCTTATCTATGCAGCGTTTCGTCCGGCGTTCCAGCCGGTGGCGTTCGCCGGGGGCCTCGTCAGCGTCGTGTCGTTCCTCTGGCTCGCCAGCATCATCGGCGGCTACAACGCCTCGCTCGGTCGCGTCATCGTTGTGGACTGGGTCGCGTTGAGCCTGCTCGTCATTGGGATCGCAGGCGAGGTCCTCAGTCGTTACAAAAGGCAAGGGAACAATCGATGACCGTAGAAAGTCAGCGCGACATGGATGGGATCCTGAAAGCTGGGAGAGTTGTGGCCACTGTGCGCGACGCGATGCTTGGGAGCATTGAGCCGGGCATAACGACCGCCGAGCTCGATCAGCTGGGAGCCGGGTTATTGGAACACCTTGGAGCGAAGTCGGCCCCGAAAGTCACCTACAACTTCCCCGGGACAACCTGCATCAGCATCAATGAAGAAGCCGCGCATGGTGTCCCGGGTCCAGGATTGATTCGGGCCGGAGATGTTGTGAACGTAGAAGTGTCAGCGGAGCTCGACGGATACTTCGCTGACACCGGGGCCACGATGGTTGTTCCGCCGGTTTCGAAACTGAAAGCGCGTTTGTGCAGCGCCACGCAGCTGGCTCTGAAACGCGCATTGTCCGAGGCGCGGGCAGGTGCGCCGATTAATCGAATCGGGCGCGCTGTCGAGAGTACTGCGAGGTCACATAATTTCAGGGTGATCCGGGATCTTTGCCGGGCACGGGATTGGCCGGAGTCTGCATGAAGAGCCGGAGGGGATCGTCAGCTACTACGACCACCGTGATACCCGTCGGCTGCAACATGGTCAGGTCATCGCTATCGAGCCATTTCTCTCCACGCGAAGCACTCACGTAGCCGAGGCGGAAGATGGCTCGACACTTGTTTGTCATCCTTCCAATTTTTCCGCGCAGGATGAGCACACTGTAGTTGTCACAAGCGGTGAACCAATCGTTGCGACATGTTCGGTCATCAGCGGCTGATGAGCGATCATAGGGCCATGAACCTGACTCCGAACGACCCCCTCGCCTTAGCCGCGACCTCCGCCATCCAGGCCGGACGCGTGGAAGAACTGCAGGAGCTGATCGCGAACAATCCGGATCTCGTCAGGAGCAGGGTGGAGGGCAGGACGCTCCTGCATGTTGCATCCGATTGGCCGGGCCACTTCCCGAATGGAGCACAGGTCGTCACGCTGCTGATTGAAGCTGGCGCCGATGCCAGTGCGGCGATGCCGCCAAAGGCGGACGGTACGGCGGAAACGCCGTTGCATTGGGCAGCCAGCAGCGATGACGTTGCCGTGCTCGATGCGCTGCTGGACGGGGGTGCGGACATCGAGGCTCCGGGCGCGATTTTCACGGGCGGCCCGGCGATGTCGGATGCGGTCGTCTTCGCGCAATGGAACGCCGCTCGGCGATTGCTCGCGCGGGGAGCGCAGACGACAGTCTGGCAGAGTGCCGCACTCGGCTTGCTCGATCGGGTTCTCGTCCATTTCGCAGCGGACGCACCGCCTTCAACACGCGATGTGACGAATGCGTTCTGGCATGCCTGTCGGGGCGGTCAGCGAGAGACGGCCGAATATCTGTTGCAGCAGGGCGCCGAACTGAACTGGATCGGTTACGACCATCGAACGCCGCTGCAGGTGGCGAGGGAGAGTGGCGTGACGGCCCTCGTCGACTGGTTGCTGGAACAAGGCGCAAGATAGTCTCCGATCTCACACGTTGATGATCGACTTCCAGTGCATCAGTCGCTCTGCGATCAACGCGGCGCGTTGTTGATCGTCGCGTCCGTCTAAGGATGACGACGTCCTGCGGATCCGCGCGCAGATAGACGCCGGACGTTCTCGCGTTGATATACGCGCGCATGCACTGCCCGCGATGCAACTCGTCGAAGAGGGGAAGTCGAGCGCGGTAGTTTTCCGTTGATCCCGAGCTCGGCGAAATCTGCGGAGCGCGAAGCACTGATTACGAAAGGGAGCGGCCCTCCATCTCATCCAGCTCCGGAACCCTGGAATTGCGTCCGTCAAAGCGGGTGGTGAAGTAGACGCGCTCCGAAATGCGACGGAGCAACCATTGACGGTCACGGACAGGATGAGAGGGAGAATCACCATGATTCAACACGATGAGAAGCCACCAGCGTCAGGAGACTACGGGACACGCGTATCGAAGGCGCTTGCCATCCTGTTGGTCGTCGCCCTTGCTTGTCCCGCGTTTCCGGCACTGGCGTCGCCGAACCCTCAGTTCGACATCACAGGGGTCTGGAAGAATCCCGGCGGCGCGGTCGTCCAGCTGTTCCAGGAGAAGGACGAAGTCCATGGTGTTTATGTGAACGCTGGCTGGGCGCACCGGATGTCGGGCCGATTCGTGAGCCCCACCAAAGTCAAGCTCATCCAGATCCGCCGTACGCGATCGAACGGATGCGAAATGACTATGACGCTCGACTTGACCGTGCAAAGCGGGAATGCCATCAGCGTCGCGTCCTCTGCATCCGAGACGGCGTGCGGACTGACGGCCGGTCAATCATTTCCCGACTCGCTGACCCGCGTACAGTAGCGCGGGGCTCTGTTTCGGAGTCGGCTGGCGCGTCACACGGCGCGCCAGCCGAGACTTGGTCGCTCGCGATCTCTGGACGTGCAGGCCACCACGACGTCCCTACTCACGCGGGTCGCCGGATTTCACGCGTTGATGATCGATTTCCAGTGCATCAGTCGATCCGCGATCAGCGCAGCGCGTTGCTGATCGTCGCGTCCGTCGAGGATGACGACGTCCTGCGGATCCGCGCGCAGATAGACGCCGGACGTCCGCGCGTTGATCTTCGGATTCGAGTCGGAGCGAGTGGTGAAGTATCCGGCCGCGCGATCGGGCGTCTCGATCCGGATCTCTCCCGTACCGTCGAGCTGTGGCGCGTTCGGATGTCGCGGGCGTTCGCCTTTCCAGTAGTAGAAGATGCCCGGCGCGTTCTTTTCTCCTTCGACGCCTCGCTCCAGTATCGAGCGGACAACGTCCCGTCTTCCTGCCACGAGCGCCCGTTCACTTCCAGCGCGCCGTCGCGGTCGCGCGAAATGCGCAGAAGGCTCACGGCGGACGGCTCTCGCTCGTTCCGTGCTGTCAGTGAGAACTGCCACCATAAGCCCTCGATGCGGGAGAAATGGCCCTCGTTCTCGATCGCTTTCCGGAGCTTCTGATTGATGACTTTCATCTCGGCAGCGCTGGCCGCTTCGCCGTACCGAACGCACGTGAGTCCAAGGAGATCGCTCGGGAGTTTCGCGCCGTTCGCATGAAGGATGAACGTTCGACGCATCCCGAGCGTTCCGCCGAACAGCCCCGCTTCGAACACGACGTTGTCTCGCGGAGAAGCCTGCGCCGTGTCGGTGGGGGATGCCGCGGTGCTCGTCCAGTCGTCCTTCGCGAACACGAATGCCGCGAAATCGACTTCGTGCGCGAGCTCGGTCAGGCGTTCCAGCGTGGTCGTTCCGGGATTGAAGGACGTCGTCCACGGTTCGACGCGCGCGACATCCTCCAGACCACGGGTCAGAGCATGCAGCAACTTCTCCTGCTTGCCCGACGAGCCGAGAAAGATCCGTGGTTTATCCATCGTTCCTCCGACGAGATTTATACGACTGCGGATTCTGCAATGGTCAACGTTTTCGCGGTTGCGTCGAGCGTTGCCTGCACGCCGATCGGAAGCGTGAGCTTCTTCTCGATGTGGCCGAACGAGAGTCCCCAGACCGACGGGACGTGCCCGAAACGCTCGCGCAGAAGCTCGCCCATCGACAGTGCGGGTCCTTCAATGGGGCAATCGGTGCAACGACCGAAGACGAATCCCGCCAGTCGATCGAATTTTCCGGCGAGCCAGAGCTGCGTCAGCATGCGGTCGATGCGATAGAGCTCTTCGTGCGTGTCCTCGAGAAAGAGAATCGCGCCGTCCGTGTCGATCTCGTACGGCGTTCCCATCGTCGATGCGATGAGCGTGAGATTGCCGCCGACGAGTCGCCCGGTCGCGACGCCTTCGCGCAGGACGATCACGCGATTGTCGCGGTCGATCAGCTCGTCATCGCGTTTCGGCGGATGGGGGAGCGTCCCGATTGGATCCGCGTTCATGATCACTTTTCGAAAATTGCCCAGTGTGTACGGCTCGTACTTCGAGTCCGCATTCGGTCCATGAAACGTCACGAGGCCGGTCTTCTTGTGTACGGCGTTCAGGAGGCCGGTGATGTCGCTGAATCCGAGGAGGACTTTCGGATTGCGGCGGATCAGATCGTAGTCGAGATAGGGGAGCAGCCGCGGCGTTCCCCATCCGCCGCTGAAGGCGATGACGGCTTTGACGTCGTTGTCGGCGAAGAAGCCGTTGATGTCCGCCGCACGCTCACGATCTGTTCCCGCGAGATTGCCGTAGCGTGCCTTGACGTGGGCGCCGAGCTTGACGCGAAAGCCGAGGGCTTCGAGCTGCTCGCGGCCACGATCGATGAAGTCGGTCTCGAACACCATCGTCGCCGGGACGATCATTCCCACCGTGTCGCCTTCGACCAGCTTTTTCGGCTTGAGGATGGGGAGCGTGGCGCGTTTCGCTGGCGCGGTCTGCGCCAGCAATGTGGGTGCTGCGAGGAGAGTGAGTTTCGCGAAGTCTCGCCGATGGAACATCGGCGGATTGTACAAGGCGTGTGTGCGAGCTGTTGCGTCAGTCGGCGAGCTCGATGCGACATGCTGCGAAGAAGATGAGGTTCGCGCGTTTTGCTCGAGCAGCGTTCGCAAGCTCCCACATCAGGAGCGTCTTGCTGTTGTCGGCGCGTTTCCAGGGAAGCAGGATTCGAGCGATGCCGCTTGTCTCCGTCCCGTGACCGGTGGTGTAGATGACCGCGACATCGGCGCGCGCGCTGCGATTTTTGAAGCTCTGCAGCGCATCGTCGAGGATTTTTCCATTCGGATTGAGGAGCGGCGTCACGGCAAACCCTGCCGTCGTAAGCGCGTCGCTGATCCGACCCGCGTCATGTTCTGCCCCCGGGAGTGGCCGCCCGGCGCCCGAGCCAGGGTAATCTGAGAACACCACGACGAGTGCCACCCATTTAGCGTTTTTTGGCTTTGGGAGAAACTGCCATTGCGCGAGTTGGCTCTCATCAACGACCTGAGCCTGCTGGAGTCCTCCACTTTCGTTGTAAGTGAGCGCGATGAGCTCTTTCTCGAAGTCCGCGAATGAAGCCGATGGACGTGATAGCGATTGCAGCAGCGCTGTCGCGAACGGATTGCCGATGATTCCCCGCAGATTCGCATCCAGTGTCCGCTGCCCGCTCGCGGATCCGTACAGATACACCGGTTTCGCCGGAGCCTCCGCACCGATCGGCCAGCAACCCATCCACATCGCACCGCACCACACGAGAACGCGAACCTTGTTCATGAGCTAGGCTTCCTCGAAGGAGTGACGCATGATCCCATCCCCAGGCACGAAGTTCGAGCGCTCGACTCCCATTCTCCGCGTGAACGATATGGCCGTCAGTCTCGCGTACTACGTCGACGTTCTCGGCTTCCGAAATGCCGAGTGGGGCGACGATACGTTCACGCAGGTCGCGCGTGATGCCGCGGAGATCTACCTTGCTCAGGGTGCGCAGGGACAACCAGGGACGTGGGTCTGGATCGGCGTCGAGGATGTCGCTGCGCTTCACGAAGAGTACAAAGCGGCGGGTGCGCTCATTCGCACGGAGCCGCAGAATTTCCCGTGGGCGTATGAGATGACCGTGACCGATCCTGACGGCCACGTACTCCGCTTCGGATCCGAGCCGCTGTAGTTACTGCGCGCATGGCGAGCAGCCGCCGACCTGATTCGGACCGAGCGGGCGTCCGAGAACATCGGACGCTTTGCGCGCAACCGCGGCGGGCGTGACCGCGGCCTGGGATGCGCGTGCGGTGCGTTGCGATGCGAATTTGTCGAGCACCTGAAACGATCGCACGAACGACCAGAACTCCGGCAGGAACTCGCGCGACACGGACGTGTATTCGATCGCATACGTCTGGCCCCGTGCCGCGACGTAGCCGTCGACGAACGTCCGCTGCCCGTTCTTCGCGACGCGCGTGTATGCGTAGCGAATGCTCGGAAACACAGGCGCGCTCGCGCTGGCGTGCATGACGTGCTCGATCCGTTCGCCGCGCGTTGCGGCGTCACGCGCGATGCCGGGCAGCATGCCGCGGATCCAGATCTCGGGCACTTTCTGCGACGCCGACGGAACGATGTGCACCGTGAAGCGATCGCCGCGCGGGCCGACGACGCTCCATCGCTGCGATGCCGGCGCAGCTTCCCAGGTCCAACCCGCCGGTGCCGCAATCGAGAAGTTTGCTTCGGGACAGAGAAGCCGCACTTGCGCCGTCGCCGAGAGGGTGACGAGGACGACGAATACCGAAGCGAGGCGCGAGGCGATCATCGTACAAATATTCTAGCGCGTGATCATTGCGTCGATCCTCCAGCTGAACTCTTCCAGCAGATGCTCGGTCCAGCCTTCCTGGAGGAACGCCATGCGCCCGCGCTGATCGATGAACCACGTCGTCGGCCAGCTCCTGACCTTCTCTCCCTGCGCGAAGCCGCCGTCGATCAGCACCGGAAAATCGAACTTCTTCCCGCGCATCCACTTGCGCACTTTGTCGGGATTCCCGTCGTTGTTGATCGTCAGCACAACCACCTCCGAATTGCCCGCGTACTTCCGCGCCAGCTCCTGCACCTCGGGCAATTCTTCGACGCAGTAGCCGCACCAGATGCCCCAGAAGTTCACGACGACGACTTTGCCTTTCAGCGATGCGAGAGAGACCGGCTTTCCATCGATGCGTTCGAGCCGGAACGGCGGCGCGGACGCAGGCGCCGCGATGCGCGAGGCCAGTATCGTCTTGCGTCGCCTCTCTGCGCCTGTCGCACGTCCCTTCTTCACAGCCGCCGCGCCGCGCAGTTTCGTGAGCGCGGCCTCGTTCGGGTTGAGCGTGCGCGATTGCTGCGCCATCCCGCGCACATACGACTTCTCGGCGAGGTCGCGTTCGCCCGAGACCTCGTACCACTGGCCGAGGTGATAGTGGGCGAGTGCGAATTTCGGCGCGAGCTCCACGGCGGCGAGGAGTTGCGTGTGTGCGGAGACGAGATCGCCGCTCTTCAGGAGTGCCCATCCGAGGGCGTCGTATGCGATCGCGCGAAGGTAGTTCGCGTTCGACTCATCGCGCACCATGCCGTTCCTGCTCATCACGTTCGCCTTCTCGATCGCGATGCGCGCGAGCTTCTGCGCCTGCTCGGGACGGAGGCTGCGATTCGACAGCAGGAGCGAGGCCTGTACCGCGGCGCTCATGTCCGTCTCGATTCTTCTGGCGGAGTCCAGTGCGGCGAGCAGATCCTCCGTGCTCGTGTCGGGATCGGCATCGAGATACGACAGCAGTCGCAGACTCAGCGAGTCGCGAAAGCTCTCCACCAGCCGCGGATGTGCGAGCACATCGCGCGCGAGCTGCACTGCTTTCGCGCGCAATTTCGGATCGTTCTGCGCATCGCGATTCTGTGTGATGAAGGCGAGGTAGCGTTCATAGAGAGCGGTCGCCGCCTCCGGCGGCTCCGCAGCATCGCGCACCACCCGCGACCGCCACTCCTCGGCAACCTCCGTCGCGTCGAGCCGCTCGTAGCCGCGCGCAATTCGCAGCCAGACACCCGGCTCGTGGCCGCGTGTTTTGATCAACGACGCGGCGTCCTGCTCCAGTTCCGCGCGACGCTCTCCTTCCGAAAGCCCGGGCGCCGTCGCCAGCACGCTCCAGTAGAACGAATGGATGAACGGAGAGAGCGTCATGGCGGCGAGTCGTTTTGCGGCGGCATGGGCCTCGCCGAATCGCTGCATCACCTGCAGTTGAAACGTCAGCGCATACAGCGCCGGCACGGAGTCCGGATTCTCGTCGGCCACCGCCTGCAGGAGCGCCAGCGCCTTCACACCGTCTTCGGGTTGCGACTTCTCCTGCGCCAGCACGGACATCGTCAGCCCGCGAACGATCCGCAATGCAGGCGAAGCGGGACGTGAATCGAGCAAGGCCAGAGCTTCGCTGAAGCGGTTGAAGTACTGCAGATGGTCGACGCGATAGCGAATGAGCAGGTCATCAGGGTCAGGGCCCGCGAGCTCGAGCATCTTCCCGGTCGTTGCGAGCGCGTCGTCGACGCGGTGACTCGCGCCTTCGAGCGCGGCCCGCGCGTACCACGCCCAGGGACTCGACGGCGCGTCCTTCATCAATGATTCGGCGATTGGTGCGGCGTCGACCGTTCGAAAGACGTTCGTCAGCGCTTCGACATAGAGCGCGCGTTCCTCATGCGTTGGCGTGGAGAGGGCGTCGAATGTGCGGACGACGAGCTCGTAATCGCGCGCGTCCGTCAACTCGGGGAGCGATTGGCCATACACGCTGGTGGCTGCCAAGAAAACGAGAATTGCGAGTCGCATCGGATTTTTCCTTTTGTCGGGGGTCTCCCAATGCATAACGCTCAGAACCGAACTCCAACCGACACGCGAATCGTGCGCGGCAACTGATACGACTCCTTCCGCTGCGTGGTACCGAACAGCGGATTCAATTGATAGTGCGTGATTCCTTTGCACTCCGCGGATGCCGTCGACACGCCTTGCGGACATTCCACCGGCGTTTCCGTAAATGGATTGAACATCGCGAGATTGCGATCGTTGCGATTCGTGCGCACCATCGTGTTCACGCCGGCCGTCGACTCGACGCCCTGTTCATTGAACACATTGATGAGGTCTGTGTCGAGGAACGCTTCCACCGCGGCGATGCGTTTCGAGAGATTGACGCCGATGCTCGTCGCCCTGATCGCATCGAGCTGCAGTTCGCCGCGATCGCTGAATCGATAGTTCTGAAAATTCGGCGGAAATTCGTAGCCGGGATTCGTGACGAACGGGCGCATGTCGATCGATCCGCTTGCGGAGTAGCGGCGGCCGGAGTGATACGTCTGCAGCACGCTCGTCTCGACGTCGACGAAGCGATTCGGAAAGCGCCACGCCGCCCAGAGATTTGCGCGATGGCGCTCATCCGCGGACAGCCAGCCTTCCTCCGCGAACTGAGGAAAGCCTGTGTACTCGTTGTAGTACGCGACGGGACTCTGCACCGAGACCGCGCCGTTCGGGTCGTCGCTCTCGACGTTGCCGTGCAGACGCGACCAGGTGTAATTGCCGCCCACCTGCAGAGCGCCGGCGCGCCATGAGCCTTGCAGCGCCGCGCCTTCATAGTCTCGACTCAGACCGTCGTCGTTGTTCTCGAGGATCTCCCGATCGAACACGAGTCCGCTGATCGGATCGGTGATCGTGCCGGTTTCTGGCGTGCGGCGCAGTGAATAGAAGTCGTGCCACCGGCGTCGGATGAGATCGAGCCTCACGATGCCGGTCTGTCCGAATGTGCGTCCGTACCCGAGCGTCACTTCGTCCATGACGGGCGTTCGCAGACGGTCTTCGATCACGCGGCTGAGCGGTGAGCTCGCGAACAGCAGATCGTCCGTGTTCTCCGTGCCGCCGATGCTTTCGAACCAGTCGAAGATCTCCTGCAGCACTTCATCAGGAGACAGCAGCGCACCATCGGTATTCAACTCCGGCCCGTCGTAGAGCCATTCGAAAAACGAGGGTTTGCCGCCGTTCGTGGCCTGGTCGCCCACGAATTGATCGATCTTCGCCGCATACCGGCCGAAACTGAGCGAGAACTGATTGCGGCGGTCGCCGCCGTGGTCGTAGACGACGCCCAGTCGCGGCGACCACGCCGATCCCTCGGCCTGGTCGTCGCCTGCCTCACCGTGCCCGGTGCTGCGGTCGTAGCGAATGCCGAGGCTGACGTTCCAGTGGCGGCCGAGATCGACGCGGTCGTTGATGTACGCCGAGCGCGTCACGAACGCGTTCCCGACGGTCGGATCGAAGACCGGCTCCCACACGATCGTCGACTCGCCCGGAATCATCACCGGATAGGCGACACCACCGACGACCTCGATGGGCGTGGAGACGAAGAACTCACTCGCCGATTGATGGTAGTCGGTGGCGCCGTTCTCGCGAAAATCGCTGGCTCCGGCGACGACACTGTGCGTCCCGAAACGCGGACTGGCGTGAAACGTCGTCGCCTTCAGCGCGAGCTCGCGATTGTTGCGCTCGTTCGTCGCGCAAACGCTGCACAGCATCGGTGCACCGGTCGAGGTCCCGGTTCCGATCCCCTGAAAGTTCGTCCCACCTCTCAGCGTAGGGTCGGTTCCGCCGCCGATGAGATCGAACGATTTCTGCGTGTACTGTGCTTCGAGCACAACCGCGCGCGGCAGGATCGCCGAGTAGTGCGCGGTGAGCAGTGAATGCGGCTGATCGATGTCGAACAATCCGCGCAGCTCCGTCACGGGGAGAGCGTTCGAGTTCTCCTGCAGCGAGTCGACGTCGAGATACGAGCCGATCAACGTTTGATTCGATCCGAGGCTGGCCGTGGCCTTGAGCTCGAGCCGGCTCTCGTCATTGCGGTACGTGTAGCCGTGATTGGTCAACGCGGTCTGTCGTTGCTCGGCACGTTGCGCGGAGCGGCCGGCGACGAAGAACCAGAGACGGTCGCGAATGATGCGGCCACCGAGTGTGGCTTCGTAGTCGTGATTGATCTCGTCGAGGTGGGAGAGCTCCGTGGTCGCGGACGTTTTCGCGGTCCAGCTGTCGTTCGAGATGTTGTCGCGCACCGATCCCGAAAGCTCGTTGCCGCCGGACTTCGTGATCACGTTGACGACGCCGCCGGTGAAACGTCCGAACTCCGCGGAGACGGCGCCGCTGAGGATCGTCGTCTCCTGAATGGCGTCTTCGATGAAGAGGTTCTGCGGTTGATTGCGGCGCCCTTCCGTGATCACCGCGCCGTTGACCATGTACAGGTTTTCGTTCGACGCCGCGCCGTGAATCGACAGCTGCCGAGTCGGACCGCTGTCGTGCACGCCGGCGGCGAGGCGTGCGATGTCAGTGATGCCGCGTCCCATTGCGAGCGAGTTCACGAGGCTTTGTTCGAATGTCGAGGCGAGCTGAATGGAATCGAGGCCGCCGACGCGCTCGGGGATGACGGTGATCTCTTCGCTCATGCCCGGTTGGAGATCGGCGTCGACGCGTTGCAGATCGGCGACGTGCAACGCGACTGACTTCGCCATGGCCTGCAATCCCGATTTCGCGAACGTCACGCGGTACTCGCCCGGCGGAACGGCGACGAACGAGTACGTCCCTTCCTCGGAGGTCTCGAGCGATCGCGTTCCCTGCAGAGCAGGGGAGCTGATCGTCACGAGCACGCCCGCCAGTGGCATGTTTGCCGTCGACACGCGGCCGCTCAGCATCGCTGTCGTCGTTTGTGCGGCGGCCGAGGTACCGATCAGTAGCACGATGGCGAATGCCGTTATCCTTTGCATCAGAGCTCCTTTCGCATCATGACCAGAGACGATCGAGCGTCGGACCGTATTACCTCCGGCGAAAAGGACGATGCGAAGGATCTGCTGCGGGTCGCCGATCCGGTCATCCGCCGCACGCTCGCCAGCCGGCGCGGCTTGTATGGAACGGGCGATCTCGATGATCTGCGCAGCGAAGTGCTGCTGAAGCTCGTGCGGCGTTTCGCGAATGGCGGCAGCGCGACTATCGTCGATCTCGAAGACTACGTTGCGGGCGTGACGTTTCACGTCGTCGATGACTACATGCGTCGACGCTATCCGGAGCGCTCGCGTTTCGCGAATCGTCTTCGCTATCACATCAAGCGGCGCTCCGATCTGATCACGTGGTCGTATCGCAGTGATCTCGTGGTCGGGTCTCGCGAGGCGAGCGATCGTCGCATTCCGCGCGCGGAAGTCAATGCCGGCGGCGATACGAAAGACATGGGTGCGATGCTCGATCGACTGCTCGCGGATGGTCCTGTTCTGTTTCAGGCGCTCGTCACGGCGTTCGTCGGTGCAACAGAGTTGCATCCCGTCGTCGAGGCTGAACCGGTCTCGATCGCGCATGAGATCGATGCGGCCGGTGTCACGCGCCGTTTCTGGAGCGAGATTGAAGTTCTCTCACAACGACAACGTCTCGCGCTTTTGCTGCACATGCGCGATGAACGCGGCGACACCGGTCTCCTGCAATTTCTCGCGGGCGGCATCGGAGCCGACGCTCTCGCTCACGCGATCGGCTGGACGCGCGACGAACTGCAACTCCGCTGGCCCGAGCTCCCCTTCGACGACAACACCATCGCCGCTCTCCTCGGCGCAACGCGGCAACAGGTCATCAACCTTCGCAAATGCGCGCGCGAACGCCTGCGCCGTCGCATGCAGGAGTGGTAATCAGTGGGCCCGAACAGGCGTCTCTATCCGCAAGTGATGTCCGAGCATTTGAGCTCCGAACAATTCGATCGGTTGCGCCGCAACGACGCCGGTGCGGCGGAGCTGTTCGCCTGGGGCGATCATCTGCAGGCGTGTTCCGAGTGTGCGCGAGCGGCGAGCGGCGATCGCGGGCTGTCGTTTGATTCGGACGAGAACGCGCATCTCGACTTCGATCTGCTGCACGCGCTCGTCGAAGATCGCGCCGATGCCATCGATCGCGAGATCGCGGACACGCATCTCGAAGATTGCGCGACGTGCCGCGCGGAGCTCGCGGATTTGCGGCTTTTCGCGAAACGGGAGTGGACGTCGCCATGGCGTCGCTGGCTCGTCGCAGCCGCGGCGGTGCTCGCGTTGATCGTGACCGGTGCAGTGATGCTGACCGCGCGTCGCGAGACGCCACAAGTGGCGACGCTCAACATTCCGCCGATCGCGGTCGAGCTGCACGCGTACACGCGCGAGTTGCGCGGACGCGTGCGCGATGCGAGCGCATTGGAGCCGCTGTCGCCGATCGGTCGCATCGTCGTCGAGGATCGTCCGGTGTTCGAATGGACGGCCTCCGGTCGCTCGCGGTACGTCGTGGAAGTCTTCGATGAGCAATACCAGCCGATCGCGACGAGCCCGCGACTCGCCACAACGCGCTGGACGCCGCCGTACCCATTGCCGTCCGCGCGCGTGCTGACGTGGCAGGTGACGGCGTTCGACCACTCGGGCTCGATCACCGCGCCGCGGCCGCCGTCCGCGGAAGCGCGTTTCTTCATTCTCGATCGCGATCGTGCGCGCTCGATCCGATCGCTCGAAGCACAGGAATCGCGCCCCGCGCTCTCCCTCGGCATCGCGTACGCGGAGAGTGGCGCGCTCGCGGAAGCGCAGCAGGAATTGAGCGCGCTCATTGCGGCGAATCGCGAGGTCGAGCGTGGACGCCAATATCTCGAGCAGGTCCAGCGGGCCTCTCCGTGATCGCGATCCTGCTCCTGAGCGGGGTACTCAGCGACCTGTCGGTCGCGCTCGGCGACCGCGCAGTCGCGCTCGCGAACGCGTGGAAAATCGAAGAAGCGGAACAGCTCGCGCGACAGGCATTCGAGGAAGCGATTGCGTGTGACGATCGACGCGGACTCGCACGCGCGCTCGAAGCCCAGTCGTTCACCGAACGCCTGCGTGGCCGCGCCGAATCCGCGCTCGAGCTCGCGGAGGAATCTCTTGCGTGGGCCGAGGATGACGATGGACGGGCTCGCGCGCACAACGCCATCGGACGCGTGTACGCCGATCTGCTCGAACGACCCGAATTCGCGCGCTCCGAGTTTCGCCTCACTCTCGCTGTGCCGGTGCAAGACCGCCGCATTCTCGCGAGAGCATGGCTCAACCTCGGCAATCTCGCACTCGCCGAGCGCGATCTGCGCGACGCGCGAGATGCGTTCGTCAAAGCAGGTGAGATCGCATCGCGCGCGAACGATCTCGAAGGCCAGATCGCGGCCGAGCACAACGTGGGATTGACGTACGCGTTCCAGAACGATCCGAAACGCGCGTTGGAGTCATTGAAGCGTGCACTCGATCTCGACCATCGCGCCGGTGACGCGCAACAGGCGCGCATTCTCCTGTCGATGTCGGAAGCGCAACGTGCGCTCGGAGCCGACGCTGCCGCGAGCGAAACGCTGACACGCGCACGGCGCGCCGCGACAAGGTCGGGCGATCGCGGCGCGTTGTCGACGATTCTTCTTCGGCAGGGCGCGTTCGATCAGAGCGAAGCGATTGCACGTGCTCTCTCCGACGATGCCACGCTCGCGCTCATCGACGCGTACCGCGCGAAGAAGATGCTGGCCGCGGGGAAGTGGCGCGAAGCCGCCGAACTTGCATCACGCGCGGCGACGATTGCCGAGTCTCTCGATCAGGCGGAAACGCTTGTGTTGGCCGCGTCGACCGCGGGAGCCGCACATCGCCGCCTTGGCAATGTGACCGCCGCGCGAGGCTCATTCGAGCGCGCCATCGAAGCTGTCGAACGCCAGCGTCTCTCCGTCGCCGGCGGCTTGGACGCGCGTCTGCGTTTCTTCGAACAGGAGCTGTCGCCCTTCGCCGCGATCATCGACCTGCTCGTCGCAAACGGCGACGCGGCCGCTGCTCTGACATACGCGCAACGCGCGAAGGCACGCATCATCGGCGACGCACGACCGAGCAACCGTCGCGCACGACGCCCTCGCGCGGGAGAAGCATTCGTCGAGTACTCCGCGACCGGCGAGAGCGTGTACGCGTTCGTCGTCACGACCAACGGCACGCGCGTCGTCACGCTCGCGCAGAGCCGTGCGCGCATCGGCGCACTGGCCGTGAAATTCGCGCGCGAATTGGCCGAGCGCAATCTCGCGTTCCGCCCGACCGCGCGACTCCTGCACGATGCGCTCATCGCACCGTTGCAACTCGGATCGACATCGCGGCTCGTCATCGCCCCTGACCTCGACCTCTGGCTCGTCCCGTTCCACGCGCTCATCGGTCCGGACGATCGCTTCCTCATCGAGCGCGCCACAATCGCGTACGCCCCATCCGGTGCGCTGATCGCCGATGCTGAACGCCGTACGTCAACGCGAGTCCTGCTCGCCGCTAATCTCCCCGACGGCGCAAAAGAGCTCGCAGCCATCAGCAACGTCTGGAGTCCGCGTCCCTCCGTGATGAACGACGCCTCGGAAGGCAAGTTCAAGTCGGAAGCGCGGCGCTTCGACGTCGTACACGTCGCGGCACATGGTGTCTATGACGATACGGATCCGCTGCAGTCGTATCTGGCATTTGTCGATGGCCACCTCACCGCGCGCGAAGTCCTGCGCCTGAAACTCACACCGAGACTCGTGATCCTCTCCGCCTGCGACATGGCCGTCGGCAAACCCGCGGCCGGCGAAGGACTCGTCGGCATGACCTGGGCGCTGATGATCGCCGGCGCGGAAACAATCATTGCCGCAAAGTGGGAAGTCGATTCCGAAACCACCACACGATTGATGGTCGAGTTCCATCGCGCGCTCGCGAACGGTTCCTCGCCCGCGGATGCACTGCGCGTTGCGCAACTGAGTTTGCTGCGAACCGCGCGATCGGTGCATCCGTTCTATTGGGCGGCATTCGCGGATGTGGGGGGTGGCAATTGACGTTTGGAGTG
>DASYLL010000286.1:0-36490 GCA_036009605.1 Thermoanaerobaculia bacterium
CGTTGCTTTTCACGAATCGCAAAGTTCCCGTCGACACGACCAAACACGTCGTCGATCAGAACCTGCAACTCGCTGCCAGCAACCGACAACCGACAACGGACAACTGGTCGAATTACCCAACCGCCGTCCCCGGCTACGAAAACGCCATCGTCCTCCTCCCCGGCGCCGGCAAACCCAACAAACTCTGGCCCGTCGAACGCTTCCGCGACCTCGCCAAACGCATCGGCCCCAACGCACTCTCCGTCTGGGGCCCCGGCGAACGCGACCTCGCCGACGCCATCGGCGCACGCGTCGCGCCTCCGACCAACCTCCGCGAGCTCGCCTGGATCCTGCAGCAAGCGCAGCTCGTGATCGGCGCGGACACCGGTCCTCTGCACCTCGCGGACGCGCTCGGCGCGAAGGTCGTCGGCCTCTACGGTCCCACCAATCCGCGTCGCAACGGTCCGTACCACCAGCTGCAACATTGCATCGACCGCTTTCCGACGACGAAATGGATGGAATCGATAACTGTTGAAGAAGTCATGACGATGGTCGAAAAGGTTCTCGCGGAGTGAATTTCCTTCTCGCAGTCCTCTTCGCGGCGACCGCCGCGGCCACGGGACCGATCAGCGAAAGCTATGCGAAAGGCGAGACCCTCGACTACACCGTCAGCTGGATGAAGGTCGCGGGCGGCACCGCGCGCATGACCATCACGCCGGGCGACGGCAACACGTGGCGCATCACCTCCGTCGCGAAATCCGGCGGCGGTCTCGCGCGCTTCGTGAAGATCCGCGACCAGATCGAGACCATCGTCGCGCGCGACGACTTCTCGACGCTCCGCTACACCAAACGCCTCGACGAGCGCGGCGACAAGATGGAGGAAGTCACGACCATCGAAGACGGCATCGCCACGCGCAAGCGCAAGAAGATCCGAAAGATCCCGGTCAAGCGTCCCATCTACGATCCCATCTCCGTCATCTACTACTTCCGCACGCTCGAGCTGGCGCCCGGAAAAACGTACGAGCTCGATCTGATCTCGGACGGAAAGCTCTACACCGTGCACGGACGCGTCATCCGCCGCGAAAAAGTCACGACGCCCGCGGGAACGTTCGACGCGCTGCTCGTCGAGCCTCAGATGGCCAGCGCCGGTGTGCAGCGCGAAGAACGTCTCTTCATCTGGTATACCGACGATGAGCGCCATCTGCCGGTGCGCATTCGTACGGAAGTGAAGTTCGGCAGTGTGACGGCAACGCTCAAGAGTGTCACCCCCGGGGTGACGTCCATCGACCCGCCCAACCTCCCTCGCTGAGGGTGTTAAACTCGCCGGTCGGTTCTCACGGCGAGCCCGGCCTCGCATTCAGGAGACACAAGAGCCCCTATGAGTGTTCGTCTCGGTGAGTTGCTGACCAAAGCGAGTCTGATCTCGCAGGATCAGCTCAAAGAAGCGCTTCGCGTCCAGAAGGAGACAGGCGGCAAGCTCGGCGAAACGCTGATCAAGCTGGGCTTCGTCTCCGAAGAAGACATCACGGAGTGTCTCAGCCAGCAGTTCGGCGTCCCCTCCATCAATCTCCAGCACTTCGAGATCGATTCCGGTGTGATCAAGCTGATCCCCGGCGACGTCGCCCGCAAGTACAACATCCTCCCGGTCAACAAGACCGGCGCCACGATCACCATCGCCATGGCCGATCCGACGAACGTCTTCGCCATGGACGACATCAAGTTCATGACCGGCTACAACGTCGAGCCGGTCGTGGCCTCGGAACTGGGGATCAAGGCCGCCATCGACAGCTACTACGGCACCACCTCCTCGCTCGAGCTGAAGAAGGTCATGGAAGACCTTCAGACGCAGGAGAGCGCCGACCTCGAAGTGCTCGAGGAAGACGAAGAGATGGACGTCACCGCCCTGGCCGATTCGGCCGAAGAGGCGCCCGTCGTCAAGCTCTGCAACCTGATCCTCACCGACGCCATCAAGCGCGGCGCATCCGACATTCACATCGAGCCGTACGAGAAGGAGTATCGCGTCCGGTTCCGCATCGACGGCATCCTCTACGAGATCATGAATCCTCCACTCAAGTTGAAGGACGCCATGACGTCGCGCATGAAGATTCTCGCCAAGCTCGACATCTCGGAAAAACGACTGCCGCAGGACGGCCGCATCAAGCTGAAGATCAAGCTCGAAGACAAGAACAAAGAGCTCGACTTCCGCGTCTCGGTCCTGCCGACGCTCTTCGGCGAGAAGATCGTCATGCGTCTGCTCGACAAGGACAACCTCCGCCTCGACATGACCAAGCTCGGCTTCGAGCCCGAGTCGCTGGTGCGTTTCGAGGAAGCGATCTTCAAGCCGTGGGGCATGGTGCTCGTCACCGGTCCGACCGGCTCGGGCAAGACCAACACGCTCTACTCCGCACTCTCGAAGGTCAACTCGCCGGAAGTGAACATCATGACCGCCGAAGATCCCGTCGAGTTCAACCTGCCAGGCATCAACCAGGTGCAGATGAAGGAGCAGATCGGTCTGAACTTCGCCGCGACGCTGCGATCGTTCCTCCGACAGGATCCGAACATCATTCTCGTCGGCGAGATCCGCGACTTCGAAACCGCGGAGATCGCGATCAAGGCCGCGCTCACCGGTCACCTCGTGCTCTCGACGCTGCACACGAACGACGCACCGTCGACCATCAACCGTCTGATGAACATGGGCATTGAGCCGTTTCTCGTTGCGACGGCCACGCAGCTCATCGCCGCGCAGCGTCTCGTCCGCCGCATCTGCGGGAACTGCAAAGAAGCCGTCGACATGACCCCGCAGGCCATCGCCAACCTCGGCTACAAGAAAGAAGAAATCGGCACGTTCACCGTCTACAAGGGCCGCGGCTGCGAGAAGTGCAACAACACCGGCTACAAAGGCCGCGTCGGCCTGGTGGAAGTGATGCGCATCGACGACGACATCCGCGATCTCATCCTGGCCGGCGGCACGGCCATCGACATCAAGAAGAAGGCCATCGAGAACGGCATGATCACCTTGCGCGGCTCGGGTCTGGTTAAGATCAAGGATGGCGTCACCACCGTGGAAGAAGTCGTTCGGGAAACGGTGGCCTAGAGGTCGGAATTGAAAATTGAAAATGGAAAATTGAAAAATCGAACCGGCACGTCGCGTGACTGCCCTGCCCGATCTTTCAATTTTCAATTCTCAATTTTCAATTCTTACTCGCGCCGCACGTAGCACTCGGGAGATCGACCAATGGCCGTAACTCTGCACCAGCTGCTCAAAACGATGGTCGAGCGCGGAGGCTCCGACCTCCACGTCACCACCAACTCTCCTCCCCAGATCCGCATCGACGGCAAGCTGGTCCCGCTCGACATTCCGCCGCTCACCGCGCCGGAAACGAAGCAGCTCGCGTACTCGGTGCTCACCGACGCGCAGAAGCATCGCTTCGAGGAAAATCTCGAGCTCGACCTCTCGTTCGGGATCAAAGGTCTGGCGCGGTTCCGCGCGAACATCTTCAATCAGCGCGGCGCCACCGCCGCCGTTTACCGGCAGATCCCTTACGAGATCCTCGGATTCAAGGAGCTGGGACTGCCGCCGGTCGTCGAAGAGATCTGCAACAAGCCGCGCGGTCTCGTGCTCGTTACCGGTCCCACCGGCTCGGGCAAGTCGACGACGCTCGCCGCGATGATCGACAAGATCAATCGCGAGACGCACCAGCACATCATCACCATCGAAGACCCCGTCGAGTTCCTCCATCAACACAAGAGCTGCATCGTGAATCAGCGCGAGCTGCACGCCGACACGCACTCCTTCGCCAACTCGCTCAAGTCCGCGCTGCGACAGGATCCCGACGTCGTGCTCATCGGCGAGATGCGCGACCTCGAGACGATCGAGTCCGCGCTGCGCATTGCCGAAACGGGCCACCTCACGTTCGGCACGCTGCACACGAACTCCGCCGCGCAGACGATCAACCGCGTCGTCGACGTCTTTCCAGCGCACCAGCAGCCGCAGATTCGCGCGCAGCTGTCGTTTGTGCTCGAAGGCATTCTCTGCCAGGCTCTGCTGCCGAAAGCGAACGGCAAAGGCCGCGCGATGGCGATGGAGATCCTCGTTCCGAACGCAGCCATCCGCAATCTCATCCGCGAGGACAAGGTCCACCAGATCTACTCGATGATGCAGACCGGACAGACCAAATACGGGATGCAGACGTTCAATCAGTCGCTGGCGACGCTGTACTTCAGAAAGCTGATCACGTTGCAAACGGCACTCGCGCGCTCGTCCAATCCGGACGAGCTGCAGGAGATGATTTCCCGCGGCGCGGGAGCGCTGGTTCAGCCCGGATCCCCCGCGGCCTCGGGCGCCAGGCCGAGACCGGCGTAAGATTAGCTCGCAGCGTAGAATCAGTTCGCAGCTCGCAGCTCTAAGCTCTCAGGGGAGCGCGAGTGATTTTGGGTGGCCTGAGAGCTGACAGCTGCGAGCTGACAGCGGGAGGACAAGATGCCGACATTCGAGTGGAAGGGCACCGCGAGGAACGGACAGACCCAGACGGGTGTGCTGGTCGCAGACTCGAAAGACGCCGTCATCAACATGATGCGGCGCCAGCAGATCGTCGTTACGGCGGTCAAGGAAAAGGGGAAGGAGATCGCGCTGCCGAAGTTCGGCGGTGGCGTTCCGCCTCAGTCCATCGCCATCTTCACGCGGCAGTTCTCCGTCATGATCGACGCCGGTCTGCCGCTCGTGCAGTGCCTCGAGATCCTCGGCTCACAGCAGGATCACAAGGTCTTCAAACGCACGCTGATCCAGGTGCGGCAGGACGTCGAGTCGGGCTCGAACCTCGCGGACTCGATGCGCAAGCATCCCAAAGTCTTCAGCGACCTCTACACGAACATGGTCGCCGCCGGTGAGGCGGGCGGTATTCTCGACACGATTCTGCAGCGCCTGGCGACCTATATCGAAAAGGCCGTCAAGCTGAACTCGCAGGTGAAGTCGGCGATGATCTATCCGGTCGCCGTCATCGGCATCGCCTGCATCGTGGTCGCAGTCATTCTCTGGAAGGTCATCCCGGTCTTTGCCTCTCTCTTCGCCAGCCTCGGCGCCGAGCTGCCCCTTCCGACTCGCGTCGTCATCGCGATGTCGAATTTCATCGGCGACTTCTGGTGGCTGGTGACGATCCTCGGGATCGCCGGCACGTTCGCGACCCGCAAGTATCACGAGACCTACAAAGGCAAGCGCGTCATCGACGGCTTCCTGCTGAAAATGCCGGTTCTCGGCATGCTGCTGCGCAAGATCGCCGTGGCCCGTTTCTGCCGCACGCTGGCGACGCTGACGTCGTCCGGCGTTCCGATTCTCGACGGGCTGCAGATCACGGCGCGCACCGCCGGCAACTCCGTCATCGAAGACGCCATCATGGCCACGCGCAAGTCGGTCGAAGAAGGCAAGACCATCAGCGAGCCGCTCGGCGACACGGAAGTCTTCCCGCCGATGGTCGTGCAGATGATCGCCGTCGGCGAACAGACCGGCGCGCTCGATACGATGCTTTCGAAGATCGCCGACTTCTACGAGGATGAAGTCGACCTCGCGGTGGCCGGTCTCATGAAGCTCCTCGAGCCGGTCCTCATCGCGTTCCTCGGCGTCGCCATCGGCGGCATCGTCATCGCGATGTACATGCCGATGTTCTCGCTCATTTCGCAGATCGGCTAGTTCGGCTGCACCGAAGTTGTCGGTACTCGGTACTCGGTACTCGGTTGTCTGTGCATTCGTCCGCGATGTACAGACAACGGATAACCGACAACATCTGCCGAGGCGCTAACATGCTCGTCGTATGGCGACCATGAGTAGCGACACCCGGATGCTCATCGCCGTCCGGGTCGTCGTCGTCACGACGCTGCTCCTGGCGGCGCTGATCATCCAGTACACCGTCGGCGAAGTTCTGCCGATCAACTACCTCTACATCGCCGCGGGCGTGACGTACGTCCTCACGCTCGTCTACATCGCCCTCGGCTTCATGATCCCGTCGCGCGGCATCAACGTGATGATCCAGATCGCGGGCGATCTGGCCGTCGAGACCCTGCTCGTCTACTTCACCGGCGGTCTCGATTCGCCGTTCTCGTTTCTCTACCTCGTCTCGATCATCACCGCGTCGATGCTGCTCTACCGCCGCGGTGGACTGCTCGCCGCGTCGGGCGCGGTCATTCTTTACGGCGTTCTCGTCGACCTGCTGTACTACCGCGTACTGCCGATTCCGACGCACTCGCAGCCGATCGACTGGAGCGCCTCGCGCCTCTACTTCAACATGGCCGCGAACTTCTCCGGCTTCTACGCGACCGCGCTGCTCACGTCGTATCTCTCCGAGCAACTGCAGCGAACCTCGCAGGAGCTCGATGCCAATCGCCAGAATCTCGCCGAGCTCCGCGCGCTGAATCAGAACGTCGTCGAATCGATCCCATCCGGACTCATCACGCTCTCATCGTTCGGCACCGCGTCGTTCGTGAATCCCGCCGGTTCGAGCATTTTGCAGATGGAACCGCTGGCGATTCTCGGACGCCACGTCACGGAGCTCGGCTTCTTCGATTTCGAGCGCTGGAACGACGCGCGCGAAAAACTCGCCGCGGGTCAGGTCGTGCGTCTGGAGATTGAGGACGTCACGGAGAGCGGTACCTCGCGCAACATCGGGTTCGCCGTCAGTCCGCTCAGCACACTCGACGGCAAAGCCGCGGGCTACACGCTCATCTTCCAGGACCTCACGGACATGAAGAAGCTCGAAGCCGAGCTGCGCCTCAAGGACAGAATGGCCGCGGTCGGCGAGCTTTCCGCAGGCATTGCTCACGAGATCCGCAATCCGCTCGCTGCGATCGCCGGCTCGGTGCAGGTCCTCAAAGCCTCGAAGTCGCTCACGCCGCAGGAACAGCGGCTCATGTCGATCGTGCTGAAAGAGTCGGAGCGGCTCAACAAATCGATCTCCGACTTCCTCCGCTTCGTTCGCCCGCAGGAAAAACGCGCGCTTGCATACGACGTTGCCGCGAGCCTTTCCGAAACACTCGACCTGCTCCAGAACTCACCCGAGCTGCTCGAAGAGCACGCCATCCGCCGCGACATTCATCCGCCGTCGTTCAATCTCATCGGCGACGCCGATCAGATCCGCCAGGTGTTCTGGAATCTCGCGCGCAATGCGTTTCAGGCGATGCCGCGCGGCGGCGTGCTCACCGTGCGCGCACACGTCGAAGACGGCGAGTACCGCATCACGTTCGCCGACAACGGACGCGGCATGTCGGGCGCCGATCTCCGCCGCCTCTTTCAGCCCTTCCGCACGAACTTCCCCTCCGGCACCGGCCTCGGCATGGCCATCTCGTATCGCATCGTGCAGGAGCACGGCGGAAAGATCGAAGTGACGTCGAGTGAAGGTTCCGGCAGCTCGATCACGATCAGCCTTCCGACCGCGGGGTAGACTTGGCGTCCGTGGAAGATCGCATCCTTGCCCCGACACCCGATCAGGACGACCTTCAGAACGAGCTCTCCCTCCGCCCGAAGCTCCTGCGCGAGTACATCGGGCAGCACAAGGTCAAAGCGAATCTCGAGATCTCGCTGACCGCCGCGCGCAAACGCAGCGAAGCGCTCGATCACGTCCTGCTGTTCGGCCCTCCCGGCCTCGGCAAAACCACGCTCGCGAACATCATCGCCAACGAGATGAATGCCAGCCTGCGCACGACCTCGGGACCGGCACTCGAAAAGCCCGGTGATCTCGTCGCCATCGTCACGAATCTCGAAGTGGGCGACGTGCTCTTCATTGACGAGATCCATCGCCTGCCGCCGATCGTCGAAGAAGTTCTCTACTCCGCGATGGAAGACTTCCACGTCGACGTTGTGATCGGACAAGGTCCCGCCGCACGCACGCTGAAAGTCGAGCTGCCGCGCTTCACGCTCGTCGGCGCGACCACGCGCGCGGGCCTGCTCACGGCTCCGCTGCGCGCGCGTTTCGGCATCGTGCATCGACTCGATTTCTACGACGTCGACTCGCTCACCGTGATCGTCAGCCGCTCCTCCGACATCCTCGGCATCCCGATCGAGAAGGCCGCATGCGTGGAGATCGGACGTCGCGCCCGCGGCACACCTCGCATCGCGAACCGCCTGCTGCGCCGCGTGCGCGATTTCGCCGAAGTGCGGCACGAGGGAAGCGTGGACGTGGAGATTGCGCGCGGCGCGCTGAGCATGCTCGAAGTCGACGAATACGGTCTCGACGAGATCGATCGCAAACTGCTCACGACGATCATCGAGCGCTTCCGCGGCGGACCGGTCGGCGTGAACGCGCTCGCATCATCGATCGGCGAAGATCGCGGCACGATCGAAGATCTTTACGAGCCTTACCTCATCCAGATCGGTTTCATGCAACGCACCCCGCGCGGCCGCGTCGCGAGCCGCACTGCTTACGCGCACCTCGGCTATCCGCTGGGCGGCGCGGGGCTGGAAGGGAAGTTGTTCTGAGCCGGCACGGCCGGCCGCGTTAGTTGCTGCGCCGGTGGCACGTATAGCTGCCAAGTCGGAGCGTTTTCCGAGTCGCTCCGGCGGGGAAAGAGCCCACTGGACAACCGTACGTTCCATCGGCGCAGCGATCCACGCAGCCGGCCGTGCCGGCTCAGTCCTTCCGGAAGTGCGCCCCGATCGACTTCGGATTCCGAATGGCCGCCGTCGCCACGATCGACGCCATCTGCTGTCCGTGGAACAGCTCCACGATCGATTTGCTGATCGTCGACTCGTGGTAGTACTTCGTGAGGCGGCTGCCGAGGTGCTGCATGTCGGCGAGGGCACGCTTGAGGCGCTCGTAGGTGCGGACGATGCCGACGTAGTTCCACATCGTGTGCTGGATGATCGTCCAGTCCTGCAGGATGAGCGCGGGATCCTCGAGATTCTGCTTGCCGGGTGGCTGCCAGTCGGGAATGGTGGAAACGATCGAGTCGGGGAACGTTCCCGTGCCGGGCTGCAATGACGAGAACGCGCGATGTGCGGACGCAGATGCAGAAGACGCCGGACGCGTGAGCTTTTCTTTGATCGACTGCGCGGCGTAGTAGCCCCACGTCAGACCTTCGAGCAGCGACGTTGACGCGAGACGGTTTGCACCGTGTACGCCGGTGCAGGACGTTTCGCCGATCGCGTACAAGCGGCTCAACGTCGTTTCGCCGAGGCTGTTCACGAGGATGCCGCCGCAGAAATAGTGCGCGGCGGGAACGACTGGAATCGGATCGCGTTCGATGTCGACACCGATCTCCGCACATGCCGCGCGGATGTTCGGGAAGCGCTCCGGAATCGGTTGCGGGCCGTGATAGAAGTTTGCGAGATCGAGGTAGATGAACTCCTCTTTGTTGCGCGTCATCTCTTCGACGATCGCGCGCGCAACGACGTCGCGCGGCGCGAGATCCTTCAACTCCGGTGCGTAGCGCTCCATGAAGTACTCGCCGCGCTGATTCCGCAGTCGCGCCCCCTCACCACGCAATGCTTCGGAGATCAGAAAGTGATTCGCTTTCTTGTCCGCGAGCGCGGTGGGGTGGAACTGCACGTACTCGGCGTTCACGATGCGCGCGCCGGCGCGGCTGGCCATGACGACACCGTCGCCGAGGGAGTTTCGTGTGTTGGTGGTGTGCAGGTAGATCTGCCCCAGGCCGCCCGTGGCGAGGATCGTGTAGTCGGCGAAGATCGTGTAGACGTCGTTGGTCTTGTTGTCGAGCAGGTACGCGCCGACGCATTCATTCGTCAGGCGATAGCGCACCTGAATGTCGTTCGGATGGTGATGCGTTGACAGAAGATCGATCGCCGTGACGTCGGTCGCGAGCGTGATGTTCGGCTCGGACTTGATGCGATTGAGCAGAGACGTTTCGATCGCGCGTCCCGTGGCGTCGCCCGCATGAATGATGCGCGAGACGGAATGCGCGCCTTCCTGCGTGAGGTCGAGCTCGCCCTCGACGGTCGTCGAAAACGGGACGTGGACTTCTTCGAGCAGGAGTTGCTTGACGACCTTCGGACCTTCTTCAGCGAGGAAGCGCACGGCCTCTTCGTTCGAGATGCCTGCGCCGGCGCGAAGGATGTCGCTGATCAGCTTCGCGGGCGTGTCGTTTTCGCCCTGATAGATGATGCCGCCCTGCGCCCACGACGTGTTGCAGTCCGCGGGG
This sequence comes from Thermoanaerobaculia bacterium, assembly GCA_036009605.1. Taxonomy (GTDB): domain Bacteria; phylum Acidobacteriota; class Thermoanaerobaculia; order Gp7-AA8; family Gp7-AA8; genus QHVT01. Next base: position 10,120 of record DASYLL010000286.1, read on the forward strand.
TCGATGGCTTTCGTCACGAGCAGCACGCGGATGCCGGCTGTGGCGAGGGCGAACGCGGTAGTCAGTCCGGCGATGCCGGTGCCGATCACGAGGGCGGGATAGTGTTCACGGTTCTTGAGACCCGGCACGAGCGCGGATTGTAGTCGTAGTAATGGAGGACAGTCGCGAGGACTGTCCTCCACCCGTGAATGAACGTCAGGCAATCACCGAGAGGCCGACGCTCTTCGTTGCGTGATGCGAGGAGCTTTGGTTGCTGTTGAGGATGGTGCGGTCGGTCGCGTGGATCGTGACGACATAGCCGCACGGATCGAGCTGCGCCGTCGTGGCGAGCTCCCACGGCAGATTGCTGTGGCCCGGATCACCGATCGCGTCATACGAGTCGGAGCTCGGCGTCAGCACTGCGCCGTGGTTGTGTGCGGAAGGCTCGAGCGACAGCGAGAATCCGCTGTAGTACGGATGGATCACGCGCAGGTGCCCTCTCACCGTGATCGCGGCTGCTTTCGAGTACTGCTTACAGTCGCCGCCGTCGATGATGATGTCGAGTGTGTACGCGGGATTCACCGCAGAACCGAAGCCGGGATTGACCTCGAACCCGGTGTTGCACACCAGGATGCTGATCGTCTCGGACGACGTGAGCGTCGGACTCGAAACCACCGCCGGATTGTCCGCCGTGACCTGGACACGCAACGTGTACAGACCATCCGCGATCCCGCCCGCATGCCACTCGGCGAGCAACGCATCGCGCTCGAACGTCGGCGGGAACACGAGCGCCCTCTCGACGTTTCGGAACCAGCGTCCTGCGATCAGCGTCTGTGTCAGCGTCGTCGCGGGAATGGGGAACGTCTCGAGGTTGAACACCTGCGACGTCGTGACGGGTTGATACGCCAGGTCGGACGCGGCGGCCGGTTTCCATTCGACGCTGTAGTACGTGTCCATCGTCACGTCGGTCGAGATGCGGCCGGTGACGTTGATCATGCCGCCCCACGGCCGGTCGCCCGGATTCGCGAGGTGTGTCGTCGCACTGATCTGTTCGACCGGCACGCTGCCGACCGCATACCACTTGAAGCCGACGCCGTCTTTCGTGGGGACGCCCGGACGCAACTGCACGCGAACGTCGACGCGGTTGCCATAAGTCTGCAGGTCGTTCGGATCGGTGGTCGACGGCGGGCTGTTCCACGACAGCACGGCGCGGATGCCGATGATCTTCGGTGCATTGCACGCCTGCAGATGCGAGAAGAATTTCGTCGTCGGCAACTGCACCGCGTAGTCGAGCGGCTCGTCGGCCGGACGAGTGATGTTGTACACGTCGACCGAGGTGGTGCCGAGGTATTCGTCGAAGGTGCCGTTGTTGTTCCAGTCGGCCCAGAACGCGACGTACTCCTTCGAGCCATTGCGGCAAAGACCGGTGGTGTAGGCGCCCGACTGCTTGATGCGCACCACCGCGCCGAGCGTGTCGATCTGCGGATTCAATGCGACGCAGGTGAGCTGCTCGTAGTCGGTGTTGGCCTTGGTCGAATCGAAGAACTTCAGGAAGGCGGGGAAGTCGACCTTCAGTCCGATGTCGAACAGACCTTCCGCTTCCGGTGCCGCGCTCCGCGCGAACTGCGAGCGCTGCACGGTGCCTTGCGTCAGCGCGTACGCAAAGCGCATGTTGTCAGCTTCACTCGTCACCTCCGCGCTTTCCTGTGAGGCGAGAGTCGCTGTCTGCGGATTGAGTTGCACCTGCGTGTCGAGATCCGCGAGCTGCAGCAGTGGCGAGGACTGAAGCACTGAAGGGCTGAGCGTGGTCACCAGCTCACGGAGCGTGAAGAAGGGCCTCTTCCTGATCTGGATGCGCGTGTCGACACGGTTGCCGAACTGCGGCAGCTGATTCGGATTCAGCGACGGCGGCGTGTTCCACGAAAGCACCGCGCGCACTTTCGGCAGCACCGGCGTCAGGCAGAATTTCCTCTTGCCGGTGGTGTCGAGCAGGTGCCGCACGAGGTACTGCAGCGGATGTTGTTGTCCCGGAGGCGCATCCGAGATGTCGTGGACCTGCACGGTCGACACGCCGGCGTTCTGCCATCCGTTGCCGTCGTTCCAGTCGACGAAGAAGCGGACGTACTCGGTCGAGCCGAGCGCGCACAGACCGCCGCTGTAGCCCGTGGGCTGCTTGATCGTGATCGTCGCTTCGAGCAGAGACGACTCGGGGATGTAGCCGACGCAGCCGAGGCTTTCCCAGTGCGTGATGCCGCCGATTTGCAGGAGCGGTGACGCGGTCGCGAGAACGGGTTGTGCAATCTGGTAGAGGAGGTGATGTTGCCGCACGGACAGCAGTTCTTTTTCCGCGACCGCGGAGATCCTCACGGATGCGGCTTCAGCGTCTGAATCGGGTTTCTTGGCCATGACTTGCTCCTTGACAGCTAGTGGCGCATGGCGCGGAAACGTTTCATTTGGGACACTGGGGCCGTGAGCGTTTCCGTCGTACTGATGAGCGTGCTGCTCGCGCTCTTCATCGCGCGCGTCACCGGCCAGGTGCTGGTCGTGCTCGCGCAGCCGCGATGGCTGCCGCCGATGAAAGACTGGTACTCGGGCCTGATGCCGTATCGCTATCTGCTACCGGCGCAGATCGCGATCATCGCGTTGATGATCGTGATGATCCGGCAGGTCGCCGGTGGCGCGTCGAATCACAATCTCGCGATCGGCGTGCTGGTCTTTGCGGGCGTTTACGCGCCAGCGATGGTCGTACGGTTCGTGATCTTACGAACGCGGCATCCCGACTATCGCTGGTTCGAAGGCGGGATGATCCCGATCATGTTTCACTGGGTACTGGCGGCGTTTCTGTTCGCGTACGCCCAAGCGCGTCTCTGACCGCTTCTGCCGCGAGCGGCGCGTCGCGACGGATGTTCGTGATCCCGCCCGTCGCGTCGTAGTTGTGTCCCACGAAAAACAGGTTCGGTTGATCGACGCTGATCACGCGCTCGCGTCGCATGCCGAATCCGCGCTCGTCCATTCGTACCGCGTCGCCAAGAAAGGTGATTGCCGCGCGAAATCCCGTCGCGAGCAACACGACGTCGAACGCGTCTTCCTGCCCGTTCGCGAAGCGAACACCATCCTGCGTGAAGCGCTCGATCTCTCCGCGCAGTTTCACGGAACCATCGCGAATCGCGTCGATGAGCCGAAAGCCGATCAGCGGAATTGCATCGAGCGGCCCGACCGCGGGACGCGGCAATACCGGCGGCCCGTTCCGCAGCTCTGTCAGTTTCCGCATGGCACGCACGATCACTTCACGCGCGGGACGCGGCAGCGAGCGGATCATGTAGGCGAGGTACTGAATCGGAATCCCGAGAATCTGCAGCGGAACGACGTTCGCACCCGAACGCACCGCGACCGTCGTGTCGACGCCCGCGCGTCCGAGCTCACTCGCGATCTCTCCCGCCGAGTTCCCCGCCCCAATCACGAGCACCCGCTTGCCAGCTACTTCTTCAGGCCGTCGATACGTGATGCTGTGCCGCACCTCGCCGCGAAAGTCTTCCAGTCCCGGCAACTTCGGCGTCCGCGGATTCGAAATGATCCCGCTCGCAACGACGACCGCATCCGCGGTCAACACATCGCCATTGCCATCGGCGACGCGCCAAACGCCGTTGTCGAGCGTCAGCGACGTGACCTCACGCCCACTCGCAATCGGCAACTTGAACCGCCGCCGATACTCGTGCAGATACGCGAGAAACCGCTCGCGCGAAACGAACAACGGCGCGCTGCGAGGAAATCGCATCCCCGGCAGATGCGACATGTGCTTCCCGGTATGCAGCGTCAGCGAGTCATACAACCGCGACCAGCTCTCCGCGACGTCGCCGCGCTCGAGCACGAGATGCGGCACATGACGCCGCAACAACTCACGCGACGTAGCAAGCCCGGCGGGGCCGGCGCCGATGATGAGGGCGGGATGATGCATGTTGGTGAGAATCGAAATTGAAAATTGAAAATGGGAAATTGAAAAATCGGAAGTGCGCTCTCGGAAGGCCGGACCCGTCGATTTTTCAATTTTCAATTTTCAATTTTCAATTCCCCCTCAAGCCGGCTGCGCCACCCCGGTAATCACATACGACCCGCTCTTCTGGTCCTTCTTGATCTTGATGATGTTGTTGTTCTGCGCGTCTTCCAGCAGGTCGCTGAAGGTGTTGTAGCCGTAGTACTCCTCGTTGAAGGTCGGCTTTTTGCGCTGCATGGTCTGTTTGACCATCGATCCCCAGAGGATCTCTTTGTTCTCGCGCATGAGCGCTTTGATCGAGTCGATGAGTAGTTTGAAGACCTCGGCCTGTTTCTTGTCCTTGAACGCGACCGTCGGAACCTTCTGCGTGCCGCGGACGAGATCCTCGTAGAAGATGAACTCGTCGCAGTTGTCGATCAGCAGATCGCTCGACGAGTTCTTCACGCCGACGCCGATCACGTACTTGTCGTTCTCTTTCAGCTTCGAGACGAGGGGGGAGAAGTCGGAGTCGCCGGAGGCGATGACGAAGAGGTCGATGTGGTCTTTCGACCAGGCCATGTCCATCGCGTCGACGACCATGCGGATGTCAGCGGAGTTTTTGCCCGTGTACTTGCGGCTCGGAATCTCGATCAGCTCGATGGCGGCTTCGTGCAGCTCGCGTTTGTAATCGGGGAAGCGGTCCCAGTCGCAATAGGCCTTCTTGACGACGATCTTGCCCTTCTCCAGGAGGCGCTCGAGGACCAGGGCGATCTCGAACTTCTTGTACTTCGCGTCGGTGACGCCGATGGCGATGTTCTCGAAGTCGATGAAGAGGGCGATTTTGCTTTCACTCATGCGGTGGGAGGGCGCGTTGCCGTAGTCGCCCTGCTCGTCACCGTCATACACAGGTTTACGTGGCACCGGAGGAGTCTAGCCGCCTGCGCGCCAGATGTGAACCCCACTCGGCAGCCGCACGTGCCCCGGCGAAGCAACCAACGCCGCCGGCCGGGCCGGCTACACTACACGCCCGTGCATCGGTATCTGACGCTCGCCCGACCGTTCACTCTGCTGCCGCCACTCCTCGGCATCATCTCCGGCGCCATCTGCGCGTGGGGCTCGGCCCACAATCCCGATCCGACGCGCACGCTGACGATGTCCGTGGTCCTGACCGTCGCGCTCGGCTCGCTCTGCGCGTCGTTCCTGAACGCCGCGAACAACGCGCTCAACCAGATCTACGATCTCGAGATCGATCGCATCAACAAACCCAACCGTCCGCTCGTGACCGGCGAGTTGTCGATCCGCGAAGCGTGGATCTTCACCTGGATCATGTACGCGCTCGGCACGATCCCGACGTGGCTGGTCGTGGTCCATCCGTACACGACATGGGGACAGAAATTCTTCGCGCCGCTCGAATGGCACGAGTGCTTCTTCATCTACGTCATCGCGCTGATCTCGACGTTCGTCTACTCCGTCCCCGCGTTCGGCCGCACGAAAGCGCATCCGATCGGCGCGAATCTCACCATCGCCATTCCGCGCGGATGCCTTTTGAAAGTCGCGGGCTGGACGATGGTCGCGCGCGCCTACGACTTCGAGCCGTGGTTCATCGGCATCATCTTCATGCTCTTTCTCCTCGGTGCCGCCTCGACGAAAGACTTCAGCGACATGGAAGGCGATCGCGCCGGCGGCTGCCGCACCCTGCCGATCGCGTTCGGCGTGCGCAAAGCCGCATGGATGATGGCGCCATTCTTCGTGCTGCCGTGGCTGCTGATGCCGATTGGCGCCAGCACCGGCATTCTCACCGGCAACGCGACCTTCATCACGATCCTCGGCTTCGTGCTCGCTGCCTGGGGCGCTTACACGGTCTGGCTCATCGTGCGAAATCCGGATGAGCTGACGTCGACTGAAAACCACCCGAGCTGGCGTCACATGTATCTGATGATGATGGCCGCGCAAGTGGGATTCGCCGCGGCTTATTTGGTGTAGCGCTAGCCGCGGCCCGCAAACCGCTGCAATCCCAGCACGAGTAACCTCTGGATCAACTCCGGGAACGACTTCCCGGCCTCTTCCGCCGCGGACGCGAACTCTTCGCTCTTCGCAATATCCGGATTCGGATTCGCTTCGAGGAAATACAGCTTTCCGTCGCCGCCGAGGCGGTAGTCGATGCGGTTGTAGCCGTCGAGGTCGAGGATGTGCGCGATGCGGCGGCTCGTCCGTTTGATGTGCTCGAGCAGCGGCGGCTCCAGATCATCGGCGTGTTGCTGATAAATCCCGCGGCGACGTTGATAGTCGGGATTGTGTTTCACGTGCGCGGTCGCGATCGAGCTTGCACCGGGCGGCATGTTCTCGAACACGAGCTCCCACACGGGCAGCACTTCCAGTCGTGCGTTGCCGATGATGCCGACGTAGAACTCGCGGCCATCGACGTACTGCTCGGCGATGGCGTCCGAGGTGTGGCGTTGATGGATGAAGGCGACGCGCTCGGCGAGCTTCTCGTCGCTGTCGACGATCGAGGCCTGCGAGATCCCGAGCGATGCCTCGTGAATCTGGCTCTTCACGATCAGCGGGAACGCCAGTCCTTTCGGCCGCCGCACTTTGCGTCCGCGCGGAAAGACCGCGAACTTCGGAACCGCGAGATGGTGATAGACGAGCAGCTTCTTCGAGAGCGCCTTGTCGCGCGCGAGCATCAGGCCGCGCGGATGACAGCCGGTGTACGGCACCTGCATCAGCTCGAGAAAGCTGACGACGTGATGATCGAAGTCCTGTCGGCCGAGAAACTCTTCGAGGAGATTGAAGACGATGTCGGGCTTCCACTCCTCGATCACGGTGCGGATCGGGCCGAGCTCGTCCGCGACGCCGAGTGGTTTCACTTCGTGGCCGAGCTCGCGGAGCGTCGAGACGACGTCGAACTCCGTCTTCCACTCGTACGACTCCTGCTCCGTGTAGCCCTCCAGGCTTTCCGGCGGCACCAGCGATGGATGCATCAGGACGACGACGCGCAGCTTCTTCATAAGGCAAACCAGTTGCGGCGGCTGTAATGAAAATCCATGGTCTTGACGGTCAGGAGAATGGCGAACTCCGTCTTCAGACTTCGCTCCGGTCCCGCGGCGCGCAGCTTCAACTCGCGGCTGCGGCCGATCATGTCCTTCAGTACCTGCTCGAGCGTGAATTGGTACTCGCCCGTCCAGTTCGAGACGAGACGGCGGATCTCCGCGCTGTTGCGTCGGATGAAGCGCGACGCGAGCTCGTTTCCCGCGTGACGCGGATCGTCGGAGAAGAGGCGCCGAAGATCGCGATCGTAGATGTCCGGGTAGCTCGCGAGATAACGCTCGCGCTTGTCGGCGTAGTACTCGCGCAGCGTCATCCCGATCGTGCGATTCGACTCCGGCATGCTGCGATTGCGATACCTCGGCGTTACGCCTCGCAGTGCTTCGAGCATCTCGTCGATGTATTCGAGCTTTTGCAGCGCCGGCCACTCCGCGTAACGCTTGCGCCAGCCACCGCCGGGCGAGCCGATGATCACCGCGAACGTCTCCGCGAAGTCTTCCGTCGGATGGCTCTGCGCGTAATACAGACGAAGGTGCTGCACGTAACGGCGACTGGCGGGATTCGGTCGATAGTGTTCCGGGTAGCGTTTCGTGCGATCGCCGAACAGCTGCTGGCGGCGCGGATCGCGTCCGAGTCCGTACGCGTTGTCGAGCGCGTGCCCGCATTCGTGACGCAGGATCTTCATCATCTCCTGCCGCGTACCGCCTTCGACGTCGAGCATGTGCTTGCGCTCCAGTTTCATCAGGCGCGGATGCGCGAGATAGAACGGGATGGCGATTCCGGGGATGTCGTCCGGAACGAAGAAGTCCGTCGAGAGCCACGCGTGCGGACGGAACGGAATCTCGCGTCGCGCGAGATCTTCATGGAGATCGGCGAGTGCCTCTTCGATCCACGTGCCTTCGATGCGGACGCCGAGGTTGCGGATGCGGATGTCGAGGAGCTGGGAGTCGGGGAGCGATTCCCATTCGAAGGCGTGTTTGCGTTTCGTCGACACGGCGTCGCGCATCGTACACTCGCCGGACATGAAGACTCTGCTTTGCGTCCTCCTGCTCGCTCAGCCTGTGCTTGCTCAGATTCGGCCTGTGAACACGTTCTCGATCGTTGCGCGCGATCCCGAGACAGGGCAGATGGGCGTCGCGGTGCAGTCGCATTGGTTCGCGGTCGGACAGATCGTGCCGTGGGCGGAGGCGGGCGTCGGGGCGGTTGCGACGCAGAGCTTCGTCGATCCGTCGTATGGCAAGCTCGGCCTCGATCTGCTGCGCGCCGGCAAGAGCGCGCCGGCCGCGTTGCGCGGGTTGCTCGGTGGCGATGCGTCGTGCGAAGTGCGACAGGTTGGTGTCGTCGATGCGAGCGGCGTCGTTGCGACGTTCACGGGTAGCCGCGACATTCTCGCGGCGGGCGGAATCGCAGGAAGCGCAACGGGAAGCGAACAGGTTCCGTGCGGCTCACATGGCGGAACGTTGAGCGTAGGACGCGACTTCGCGGTCCAGGCGAACCTCATGGCCAACGATCGCGTGTGGGCCGCAATGGCGAAGGCGTACGCGGAAACGAAAAGCGATCTCGCGACGCGCATGCTTGCTGCGCTCGATGCTGCGCAGGCGGAGGGCGGCGACATTCGCGGCAAGCAGTCCGCGGCGCTGATCATCGTCAATGCGAAATCGACGGGACGTCCGTGGCAGGACAAGCTCTACGACCTGCGCGTCGATGACGATCCGCAGCCGCTCGCGGAACTGCGGCGCCTCGTTTCCCTACAGCGCGCGTACAACCACATGAACGCGGGCGATCTCGCGGTCGAGCATAAAGACAATGAAGCGGCGTTGCGCGAATACAGCGCGGCGGAGCAGATCGCGTCGACGACCACCGGCATCCCGCAGAGCCGCCACGCGGAGATGATCTACTGGCACGCGGTTGCGCTCGCGAACATGCAGCGCGTCGAGGAAGCGCTGCCGTTGTTTGCGCGTGCGTTCGCGATGGAGCCCTCGTGGCGCGAATTGACGCCGCGACTGGTGCGCTCGGGACTGCTTCCGGACGACGCGAAACTGATCGATCGCATCGTCAAGGCCGGTCGCTGAAAAGTCTTCGACAGGCAACCTCTGCGCGAACTCGTTGTGCTAATGAGTAGTTCGCGTTGCTTGCCCATCTGCGTGTGCACGGGGTTGTGGAAGCTTGTGGAAAACCGCAGAAAATGTAACACCGAAAATCATTGCGCGAACGCATCCGCGGACCTACTTTGAAGCTCGCTACAGCACGAACGCTTTATCGCAGATGTCAACGTGTTGCAGCGGCCGAGAAGGACGCGATAAGTCATCGAGGCACGGATGTCGACACGGATGCTTCATCGCAGATGTCAACGTGACGAGATCCGCAGCGGAGACGCGATGAGTCACCACTGCAACATTGGCGCGAACGCTCTCTTGTAGCTGCTAACGCGCCGAGAAAGGCCCCGTGACGACAAGAGCGTCCGGGGCCACTTTGTTTGCTGCGCAAAGTTGTCGGTTCTCAGTTGTCGGTTGTCTGTGCCGAAGCGCGAAAAGCCGCAGACAACCGATAACCGACAACTGACAACCGCACGTCAGCGCGCACCGCCTTCACTTTTCCTCATTTGCGCCTCCCTCCTGTCGTTTCCTTCTCCCACATTCCTCGTATTGCTTGACGGGAGAAAGAACATGACGAAGCAGATCCTGGCCATCATCGCCATCCTCCTCTGCACCACTGCCGCCTGGGCCATCCTCGGCTCCACGATCATGGCTCGCAGCTTCAACGCCGACTCCGGACTCGGCGATCGCGTCGTCTCGAGCTGGGGCGGTCCGCAGCAGCAGGTCCCGCCCTCCGCGATCAGCACGAAGATGGTTCCGCGCGAGGTCGAGACCACGACCAACGGCAAGATCGAAAAGACGACGATCAACGATACGGTCACGAAGCCGCTGCCGATCGAACAGAGCCGCATCAAAGTCGGCTTCGATCTCGAACAGCGGCAGAAGGGATTGCTCTGGTTCGCAACGTATCGCGTCGCGTGGTCAGGCCAGTATCTGATTCGCAACGAAAGCGATGCCGAGGAGGTGACGCTGAAGCTGGTGTTCCCGGCGGCGGATGCGATCTATGACGATCTCGTGTTTCTCGTCGACGGCAAGCCGGTTCCGACGACGACGCGCGAAGGCGCGGTGCTCGCCACGATCAATCGCGCGCCCGGATCCGTGATCCGCCTCAACGTCGGCTACCGCTCGCAGGGTCTCGGCGCGTGGCACTACTCCCTCGGCGAGAACGTCACGCAAGTGCGCGATTTCCTGCTCGAGATGACGACCGATTTTCGCGACGTCGATTTCCCGCAGGGCACGATGTCGCCGACCGAAAAGAAACCGATCGCCGGCGGCTGGCTGCTCACGTGGAAGTACAAGAACCTGGTTACGGGCTCGAAGATCGGGATGGTGATGCCCGAGAAACTGCAGCCCGGACCGCTCGCAGGCCGTATCAGCTTCTTCGCGCCGGTCTCCCTCGTTTTCTTCTTCTTCGTGATCTTCGTCGTCACGACGCTGAAGCACATTCGCCTGCATCCGATGCACTACTTCTTTCTCGCGACGTCGTTCTTCGCGTTTCATCTGCTGCTCGCGTATCTCGTCGATCACATCTCGATCCATCTCGCGTTCGTGATCTGTTCCGCGGTCTCGGTCTTTCTCGTCGTGAGCTATCTGCGCATCGTGGTGGGGCCGCGATTCGCGTTCGTCGAAGCCGCGCTCGCGCAGCTCGTGTACCTCGTCGGCTTCTCGTATGCGTTCTTCTTCAAAGGCTTCACCGGACTGGCGATCACGATCGGCTCGATCCTCTCGCTGTTCCTGGTAATGCAGCTGACCGCGCGCGTGAACTGGGCGCGAACGGAGGTCGAGCCGGCGTAAGGCGTGTTGCTGGTTGCTGGTTGCTGGTTCAAGGTCGCTTACGGATTCGTGCTGCTCACGGCTCGCGCGGAGCAGCACCCGGAACCAGCAACCAGCAACCAGTAACATGCATCCATGCTTTCCTTCGAACCGGAGCTCGAACAACTCCGTCCACTCCTCGGCGACGCGCGCACGAACGCACTCGTCGCGCGCGATCGCCGCGAAGTGTTTTCCCTGCATCCCGAGTTGCGCATCCTCTCGTGGGGCGGCGCGATGTTGCTCGCCACCGCCGCGGGTCTTGTGCTGAAGAACAATCTCGATCGCATCGGACCGCTGGCGTTAGCGATGGCGATGGGACTCGCCGCGGCCGCGTGTTACGTCTTCGTCTGGTGGCACCGATCGCGCCCATCGCTCGTCCACGACTACGTAGTCCTCCTCGGCGCGCTGCTGCTCAGCGGCGACGTCGCGTTCATCGAGACGCAGTTCCATCTTCTCGGCAACGCCTGGCATCGCCACTTTCTGATTCTCGCCATCGTTCATGGAGTGACGGCGTATCTCTTCCGGTCGCGTCTCGTGCTCTCGCTCTCGATCACGGCAACCGCGGCATGGCTCGGCGTGCGCGGGACGATGTTCAGCGCTCCGACCGAGTACGCAACCCGCGCGTTCGCGTGCGCTGCGCTGCTGCTCGTGTGGCGCCAGGCGCATCGGATGTTCGATCGCAATCCGCTCCGCGATTTCACGCCGACGCTCGAGCACTTCGCCGCGAACCTCGCGTTCCTCGGCTCGATCGCGTTGATCTTCGCAGACGACACGCGCGTCTTCGGCTGCCTGATCATGGTGGCGCTCGCGGCGCTGGTCGTGTGGTGGGGCACGCGTACGAAGACCGAGTCGTTCGTGCTCTACGGAGTGCTCTACGGCGTCCTCGCAATCAACGCGCTGCTCGCGGAACTGGTCGACTTTGAAGCGATCGTTCTCCTGTTCGTCGTCGTGTCGGTGATCGGCGCGATCGTCGCCCTCGTCGTGATTCACGGCCGCGTGAAGGAGTGGCGCTCATGAACGTCCAGCACGAACGCAACTTCTCACTGCAGTCGCGCGTGAAGCCCGCACAGCTCGATGTGCCATGGCACACGAACTCGATCGTCGGCCAGATCGGTTTCTTCATCCTCACCTGCATCGGCCTCGGTGCGTTTCGTCTGCTCATCTCCGTGTTCGACGTGCCGAAGCCGGGCCTCATCACCGGCGTGATCGCGATTGCACTCGCCGAGTATCTGATCAGTGCACGTAAATGGTTCTTCAGCGGCGTCGAAGCCGCGCTCTGGATCGGCGGTGTCTTTCTGCTGATCAGCGAACTGCCGAGCAGCGGCACTCCGGAATCGAATCTCGTCATCGCGGCCGCTGCGGCGATCGCAGGTCTGCGCGTGCGCAATCCGCTGTTCGGTGCGCTCGCCGCGATCTTCGTCATGATCTATTTCGAACGCCGCTTCGACCTCGGCGTACTTTGCGCGTTGATCCTCGCGTTCATTGCATGTATTGCCTTGCTGCGCGAGTGGCGTCGCCCATCGACGGAAGCGCTCTGGATCGTCCTCGCGATCGTGATGCCGGTCGCAGGACGCGTCGTTGCAGACGAGAAGTGGATCAATCTCACGATCGCGCTCTACGCGACACTTGGCGTCATCGCGCTGGTGCTCGCGATCCTCAAGCGTCATCACGCGCTGTTCCTCTCCGCGATGATCGCGATCACGATCGCGGGCTTCGATGTCGCGGAGAAAATCGTCGCACCGCCCGAAGTGAAGTTCGCCGTTGCCGGTGCGTTGTTGCTTGCAATCGCGTTCGTGATCACACGCGCGCTTCGCGATCGCACGAGCGGCTTCGTGCTGACGATCGAACAGCTCACTCCATTCGATGATGCGATCGAAAGCGGAGCCACGATTTCACTCCAGCCATCGACTTCGACTCCCACTCCCACTCCGGAATCAGCGCCACAGTCAGGCGGAGGCAGCTTTGGGGGAGCGGGGGCCAGCGGCGACTATTGATCGCACGCGGAAAAATGTTCCACGTGCCACATTCTGTGTGCATGTGCCCTTCCGACCCCAAGATGTAGTGCCTCGCGTTCGCGCGCCTCGAAGTTTTCCGCAACTGAGGATTCCGCCCCGCTTTCGCCCTTTTTCTTCCGGCTCAGTCCGCCGCTTTCTTCTCGGAAAACGCATGAAAAAGTTGATGAAAATCGACGCGTATTGACTGTTGAATTAGCGTACGAAAATACGTATTAAATCTTGTGGAGAACCGGTGAATTTCCTAAGGAATCGCAGAGAAGTGACCTGTGCAAAACCCTGTGGAAAGCCTGTCGAGAACTGGCGGATAACCGGCGGATCGTTCGCGGAAAAGGCCCTGCCGGACCCAACCGCTCAACGTTGGTTAAGTTGCTGTAAATGCGAATAGTTACGCTCTATGTAGTGTTCTTTGTGCAGGACACCACAAGATGTTGGGGTAGGTCGCTTGACATCGCAGGGGGCCGAGCGTAGGTTGTGAACCACAACACAGTGCCAAGGAAGCGAGGGAGGAGTATGAAGGGTATGAAGCACGCTACGCGTTCTGAAAGCCAGCCGCCCGTCCGTTCGGTGACCCTGCAGATCCGGGGATATCAAGTGACGGCGAAGGTCAGGACTGCGGTGCCTCAGACCCCTTCTACCAAGTCCTTCCGACCGGCATTTCGGTGACGTTGTGACCTAGCTCGCCGCGATCTCGCAATCTCCGTCAGCGCGCCCCATTCAGCGGAGCTGCCGGCGAAATCGGATCGCGAACGAGCCGTGAAGGGGGAGGCAGGGGACGGAAATTCGATTGAGGGACATCGGAAAAAACCGGCGGCGTTCGCACAACAGTTCGCGCATCGCATTCGGCCGATATCCTTCGCGGTGGATCGAACGGCCCTCCTCTGCTGCATGTTCTCGAAGTAGCTGGATAGGTAAGAGGAGAGTAGAGCCATGACGTCCATCGATGTGTCCGCCCGGTCGCGTACCACGCCGCCTCGCAACAGCAAGGCTGCGAAAAAAGAAACGAAGACCGGCGGGATCGCGATCGATCGCTTTTTCACGAAACCTGGTGTCGACCCGTACGACACCTGCGAATGGGAGCTCCGCAACGCCGGCATCTCCAGCGAGACCGGCGGCGTCGTCTTCGAACAGAAAGACGTCGAGATGCCGAAGTTCTGGTCGCAGATGGCCACGAACGTGGTCGTCTCGAAGTACTTCCGCGGGCACCTCAACACCCCCGATCGCGAGACCTCCGTACGCCAGCTCATCGGCCGCGTCGTTCGCACCATCACGCAGTGGGGACGCGAAGGCGGCTACTTCGCTTCCGAGGCGGATGGCGATACGTTCCGCGACGAGCTGACGCACATCCTTCTGTACCAGATGGCGGCGTTCAACTCGCCCGTGTGGTTCAACGTCGGCATCGAAGAGCGGCCGCAGTGCTCGGCGTGCTTCATCAACTCCGTCCAGGACACGATGGATTCGATCCTCGGTCTCGCGAAGACCGAAGGCATGCTCTTCAAGTACGGATCGGGCACGGGCTCGAACCTCTCGAACATCCGCTCGTCGCGCGAGCTGCTCGCAGGCGGCGGTACGGCGTCCGGTCCCGTGTCGTTCATGAAAGGCTATGACTCGTTCGCCGGCGTCATCAAGAGCGGCGGCAAGACCCGCCGCGCGGCGAAGATGGTCATCCTCAACGCCGATCATCCGGACATCATCGATTTCATCGAGTCGAAAGAAAAAGAAGAGCGCAAGGCCTGGGCGCTGATCGACGCCGGCTACGACGGCGCGTTCAATGCTCCGGGCGGCGCGTACGACTCCGTGCAGTTCCAGAACGCCAACCACTCCGTGCGCGTCAGCGACGAGTTCATGCGCTCGTACGAGAAGGACGGCGACTGGCACACGCGCGCCGTCACCGACCAGAACCGCGTCATCGAGACCTTCAAGACCCGCGACATGATGCGGCGCATGGCCGAGTCGGCGTGGACCTGCGGCGATCCGGGCATGCAGTTCGACACGACCGTCAATGACTGGCACCCGTGCCCGAACACGGCGCGCATCAATGCGTCGAATCCGTGCTCGGAGTACATGTTCCTCGATGACTCCGCGTGCAACCTCGCGTCGCTGAACCTCATGAAGTTCTACAGCGAGACCAAGGGCTTCGACGTCGACGCCTATCGTCGCGCGCTTCGCATCGTCATCACGGCGCAGGAGATCGTGGTCGATTTCGCGTCGTATCCGACGCAGGCCATCGAGAAGAACTCGCACGCCTTCCGTCCCCTCGGCATCGGTTACGCCAACCTCGGCGCACTGCTGATGGCGCGCGGCGTCGCGTACGACAGCGAAGACGGCCGCCACTGGGCCGCGGCGCTGACGTCGATTCTCTCCGGCGAGTCGTATGCGCAGTCGTCGCGCATCGCGGAGAAGCTCGGACCGTTCGCCGGCTACAAGGTCAATGAAGAGCCGTTCCTGCGCGTCATTGACAAGCATCGCCGCAGCGCGTATCGCCTCGACGTGCGCTCTCTGCCGGCTGATCTCGCCGACTCCGCGTGCAAGGTCTGGGACGAGGCGTATGCACTCGGTCAGCAGAACGGCTATCGCAACGCCCAGATCTCCGTGCTCGCGCCGACCGGCACGATCGCCTTCATGATGGATTGCGACACCACCGGCATCGAGCCCGACATCGCGCTCGTGAAGTACAAGAAGCTCGTCGGCGGCGGCATGCTGAAGATCGTCAACAACACTGTGCCAACCGCGCTCAAGCGCCTCGGCTACGACGCCAAGCAGGTCAGGGAAGTCGTCGAGTACATCAACGAGAACGACACGATCGAAGGCGCGCCGCACGTGATCGAGCAGCACATGTCGGTCTTCGACTGCGCGTTCAAGCCGCAGAACGGTACGCGCTCCATTCATTACATGGGGCACCTGAAGATGATGGGTGCCGTGCAGCCGTTCATCAGCGGCGCGATCTCCAAGACCATCAACATGCCGACCAGCGCCACGGTCGAAGAGATCGAGCAGGCGTATTACGAAGCGTGGAAGCTCGGCCTGAAGGCGGTCGCGGTCTATCGCGACGGCTGCAAACGCTCACAGCCGCTCTCGACCGGCAAAGACAAGGTGCAGCTCGAGCAGCTTGGCGTCGCGCCGAGTGCGGTGCGCCGCAAGCTCCCGGACGAGCGCGAGTCGATCACGCACAAGTTCTCGATCGGCGGCCACGAGGGCTACATCACCGTCGGCAAGTACGAAGACGGCAGCGCCGGCGAGATCTTCATCACCATGGCCAAGGAAGGCTCGACCATCTCCGGCCTGATGGATTCGTTCGCGACCATGACGTCACTCGCGCTCCAGCACGGTGTGCCGCTGCAACTGCTCGTCGACAAGTTCACGCACACGCGCTTCGAGCCGAGCGGCTTCACGAAGAACCCCGAGATCCCGATGGCCAAGTCCATCATGGATTACATCTTCAAGTGGCTCGCGAGCAAGTTCCTCAGCCGCGACGCGCAGGAGCACGCGGGTGTGATCCTCCGCGACGACGCAGCGGTTGCGTCGTACACCGCCGCGCCGTCGTCGTCGAATGTGACAAAGCCGACCGCATCCGACATCTCGTTCATCGACAAAGTGACGACCGCCGCGAATGCACCCGTCGTCGTTGGTTTCGTGATGCCCGCGAAGAATGCAGACGGCGTGAACGCTTCGCCGAAGGGGACGTTCCTCTACCAGCAGGACGCGCCGTCGTGCTCGGACTGTGGCGAGATCATGGTGCGCAACGGTGCGTGCTACAAATGCCTGAATTGCGGCAGCACGAGCGGTTGCTCGTAATTCGTTAGCTCACCTGCGTACCGTCATCGCACCGCGATGACGGTACGCAAGTCCCTGCTGCCGCGCTCGAGGTCATCGAGCACGCCGTTCACTGCGTCCGTCTCGAACGGCACCGTGCGTGTGACCGCGCGCGAAAGATCGATCGCTCCGGTTCGCGCGAGCTCCATCAGTTCGAGCAGCTCCGCGCGTGTGTGATCGGAGCAGCCGATGATGCGACGCTCGCGCACGAGCAGGTCCGTGAACGGATCGAACTGCATCTCGCGAAGGTTGATCGCGACGATCATCAATCGTCCGCCCGGCGAGAGTGACCGCAGACCACCGCGCGCCACTTCGGGGTGACCGGTGAACTCGATCACGACATCCACGCCCCGGCCGTCGGTGGCGCCGAGGATGGCTTTGTGGACGGGCGTTTCGCGCGAGTCGAGCGGCTTTGCTCCGAATTGCCCCGCCAGCTCGAGTTTCTCCGGCACCCGATCCACCGCATAAACCTCGGACGCGCCGAGTGCGCGCGCGAGCTGCACCGCGGACACGCCCAGTCCACCGAATCCGAGGACCGCGACCGACTCGCCCTTCTGCAGATTGCTGAGGCGCAGCGCGTGAAAGGCGGTGGCCGTCGAGCACATCATGATCGCTGCGACGTCGAAGCTCACTTCATCAGGAATCGGAATCGCGTTGAACGCCGGAACGACGATGCGATGCGCGTACCCGCCGTCGCGTTCCTTGCCGAGCATCTGACCGGTGGGGCAGAACTGCTCGCCGTGACGCTTGCAACGCGGACACTCGCCACAGCTCGTGAGGTAGTGGAGCGCGACGCGCTGTCCTTCGCGAACGTCCGTGACTCCCTCGCCGACCGCGGACACGACGCCCGCGACTTCATGTCCCAATGTGACAGGCAGGTTCGTCTTGCCCGTACCCGCGCGGTAATGCGCGTCGGTGTGACAGATCCCCGTGCGATGAACGTCCACGACGATCTCTCCCGCGTCGGGCACGGGGTCGGAGAGCTCGGTCCACTGTAGCGGTTGGGTGGGTTCGGTGAGTCGAATGGCGTGCATGTGCGAATGGTATCCGCGTGCCGTGCCAACGATCAGGTGTTGATGAGCTTCGGCGGTTCTGCCGGCGCGTCTTCATCCATGCACGCGAGTAACGCCGCCCCGCCTGGCCCGCGCGTTTCAACTCGCGCCGCGCGGTCTCGCGATCCACGTGATGTGCGGTCATGTCCATCTCGACGCCGCGGCGGCCGAGCTCGTCCGCTGGTTTCGAGCGCGCCATGAATCGAGTATAGCCCTCGCCGTTGTACCGTGTTCCCCATGATCTCCAAGGACCAGTTTGCCCAGAGCTTCGTGCGCGAGTGCGACATCATCGTGCACCTCTTCTCGAAAATCGCGCCCGACGCGTACGACTACCAGCCATCGCCATCGCAGCGGACGACACTCGCGTTGCTGCGCTACCTCACCATCTGTGCAACCGCCGGCATTCACTGCTTGGTGGAAAGCGACTGGAAGCAGTTCGCGCCGTTTTCGGCGCGCGTGAAAGAGATGACGGCGTTCGAGTTTCCGGAGGCGATGGAGCGGCAGAAGCAGGAGATTCTCGACTTCTTCGCGAACGTGTCCGAGGAGACGCTGCTGACGAAAGAAGCGCCGATGCCGGGAGGGGGGATGCTGCCGCTCGGCGCCGCGATTCTCAATGGTCCGTTGAAGTGGCTCGCCGCGTACAAAATGCAGCTCTTTCTTTATGCGAAGGCGTCGGGTGCGACGGAGCTCAAGACGTCGAACCTCTGGCGCGGCGTCGATCCGAAGCCGCCCGCGTAGGAGCGGGCGATGTGTTCCCGGCGACCGTGAGGCCGCCAGGAACAGGCCTGAGGGTTAGATGGTGAACGCCGGTTCGTTCCAGAACGTCGAGCTGACGGTTTTGCGGCAACACCACGACGGGTCGGCTCCGTAGAGAGCGGCGAGCTTTCGGACTTCCTTCCAGAGGTCTTCATGCGTGCCTGCAAAGGTTCCGTCTTTCCATACGGTCTTGATCGCCGCCGTGAAGTCTCCATGCGGCTCGCCGTCGGGCGTCGCCTCATCGTCGCGACATGCGCCGAGGGAGACCACGCTGGCAGAGAGCTTCTTGCGGGGAGCGTGTACAAGAGCATCGCGGATGCTCCTGTACAGTTCCTTGTGTCTCTCGGAGGTTAATAGAGAGGCCTCGAAGCCGAGGAATCGTTCGCGCCGTCGGAGCTCCCCAATGACGCTCGAGCGACTCTGGAAGGTGTGCGCGATCTCACCCAGCGCATGTTCCAGTTTGTTCAGGATGGTCTCTTGTTCGTCCGAGCAGTCAGACGTCCGCGCACGGGCGATGCGCTCGTACAGGTTCTGGATGGGAGTCGCACTGTGGCAGGCGTCGACGACGACGACCACGCGTGTGCCGGTACCGAACTCAGGAAGGATCACCTTCAATTCGTCGTCGAGCAGAGCCCGGTCGTAGGTACACCACGCCTGATCACACCGCTCGCGGTCGTCGATCGAGAAATTGTCGTTGAGGATCTCAATGCCATGTCCGGCGAAGGTGAGGAGGAAGAGCGATCCGGCGGGAAGCGTGGCGGCCGCGTCGAGAATATCGTCGATGACTGCCCTGGCCGTTGCTTGTGGCCCGATGAGGCATCGGACGTCGGAAAATTGCCGCTGCAGGGCGAGGTCGGCCATGAACTTCGCATCGTTTTCGGCGCCCTTCAGCGACCCCAGCGAAAAGTCGTAGTGATCCGAGACGTTGTTGACTCCGATGTGCAGAGAGCGTCCGTAAGGCTTGACCATCGTGATCTCCTCCCGGTTACGGGTAGACCGTATTCGAACAGGAGACGCGCAAGCCGCGCGACGTCTCGAGAAAGGGGTGCTTCGCGGGTGTCTGTTTCGGAAGTTTGCCTTGTGCTTTCGTGCAGCCGCCGGTGCTGGTTCCGCTCAAACGATGGTAGAGGAAGAAGTGATCGTCGTCGTCCATGTATCGGGCATTCTCGAGCCACTGCGGCGCCACGTTCGCCACGACGACGACCGCACCTTCACGGACTGTAAGTTCGTCCCTTCCCGCAAAGATCTTGAACTTTCCCGTGGAATTGGCCGTGATCGTCACCGAAGTGAGAACGGCGGTGTCATTCGCGCCGGCATCGGCAAACCGCACTGCTTCGAACGTTCCCTGCCGGATCGGGATCGCGGTAATGACATCCTGCGGCTTGTCGGGATCCATTTTGAACGCAGCATCGACGTTCTGCCAGCGATAGCCATTCGCCAGAAGATCGGCTTTTTCGACCTTGTCCGCCTCATCCGCCAGCTCGAAGTCGAGTTGGGAAACACTCGACAGCGGCACGATGAAGCAGTCATCGCGGATTGTCCCGGCCAAAGAGGACGCTTTCACGTCGAGCTGCGGAATGATCAGGTACGGGCGATGATCATGAATTTTCTTGCCTGTACAAGGATCGTCATATCCGCGTCCGTCGGGAAGGGCGACCAGAAATCCATCGTTTCGTTCAATGAAACAGGCCAGTCCTACGAAATGGATGTTGTATCCCATGCCTCTCTCCTTCAATGACCGATCGATTGTACGGCCGCCCACATGGACGTGTCGTTGTGCGACCGGACCCAATCCAGTTGCGTTTCCTGTAACGCATTGGCGGGCTCGATGCCTTGTGCGATCCGCCGGTGCACCTGCGCGAAGAATTCGGCCGACAGTTCGTCGTTGATGCTCCAAAGCGTGGCAATGACCGTCGGAGTGCCTGCCGCAAGAAACGAACGTGCAACGCTTAGCGTCCCTTCGCTCCATCGCACTTCGCCTCGCGCCGTATTGCAGGCCGCGAGAACGACGACTTCCGTGCGCGGCAGGCGCAGCGATTCGATCTGGCGGACGCTCAACGATTCCTGCTTGTCCGTTGACGACATGATCAGCGCGGAAAGAGATCCGCCATCCGCGACCGAAACGCCGTGGCCGGCAAAATGCAGAACGTCCGCGTCCGGTGCATTGTGAATGAATGCATCCACGGTCGCCGCAGGCCCGGAAAGGAGTGTCGCGTTTTCATACTCCGCCGCCACGCGTCGTCCCTCGGACTCCGCGGCGCTCAATGCCGCGTTCCGGGCGGGAACGGAGGCGGCAACGACGAGCGCTCTGCGTGGATTGCTGCTCACGCGCGGTCGAATTTCCAGATAAGTAGCGACGCTCGGCGCCTGGTGGATCACATAATCTGCGAGCAGGTAGCGGTTGTCCTCCGAACGGAGTGCCGCAAACGGAAGAACGGCGGTCTCTCGATTCGCAATGAAAACGAGATGCCGCCTGGAATGCGTCAGGTACGCAATCGGTGAGAATAGCTGGTCGTAGAGCAAACGGCCAAGGTGATTCGCCGGATCGCGATCGTTCTTCGCGAGTGCATCCCGCATTCGCGCGGACTGAACGGCGATCTCGGTCGGCGTTCCGCCGATCTGTACTGCGCTCAATGCATTGCGGGTCACGACAAACGCGACGAGCCGTCGATCGAGAGAAATGTATTCGACGATCGCGACATCCGGAGGAATCGCGGATCGGTCGACGCAAAATTTCGGTTCGCTCTCCCTCGACAGTATGTCGAGCAGTGCTCGCGCCCGCGCACGCTCAGCGTATGCGAAGGCAGCGTCGACATCCCCGCGGCGAAGCGATTCGTCGATGGCCTCGATAAACAATTCCTCGGCCGCGTCGAAGATAGCGAATCGCGCGGATGCCTCCGCGAGCGTATGTCGATCGCGCTCGAGTCGCGCAATGCCTGTATCGAAATCGCGGCGAGCGGATTCATGGTCGCCAATGGCGAGACATGCGCGGCCGCGCTGCAGCAGAAAGGCAGGCAGATACATTTCGCGCCCATTCCTGCCATTGAAGTCGATCGTTGCAGTGAGTTTTTGTATTGCGTCGCGTGGAGATGCGGCGATCAGTGCTTCGACCGCGAGCACGCCAGATTCCGCCGCCGTGCGCAGAGCGTCATCGCGCATGGACGCGACGATTCCCCTGGCGGCGCGCAGATCCTGCGCGGCCTGGGTTCTGCGATCGAGTCGATTGCGCACGACGGCGCGTCTCAGCAATGCGTCGACGTGTGACGGCGGGTCGGCGACTTTCGCGCTGATCTCGATCTCGAAGGCGAGCATCGAGTCCGCGATGCGCCATTTCTTCGTCTGTGCGGCGGCGTAACTGATTGCGGAAATCGCCGTCTGGGTGCGAAGTGTCGTCGTCTGTCCGAGCTCGCGCAGAATCATCGCTCGGTACTCCCACGCTTTGTCGTGGTTGCCGATCGCGTCACAGACCTCGGAAAGGATCTGGCGGACGAACGCTGCGTTGTACAGCTCGCCTGTTGCGTCGAACAATGCCGCACTCTCATTGAGTGCTGCGATGGACGCACCCCATGTAGCGGCGGCGCCGTGGACCAGTCCCAGTTGCCACAGGATCTGGGCGCGGAGTGTGCGGTAACGTTCCGGAACCACAGCCAGCGTTCCCTGAAGCTCGCTTAGAGCTTCGTCACGGCGATTCTGATCGAACGTCGCCACGGCCGCGCAGTAGCGTGCAAGAAAGGCCATTGAACTTTCGGTTTGTGAGAACAGCAAGGCCGCGTTGCGCAGAAGAAGCTCTGCCGCGCCGGGCTCCTGTCGCATCAGGCGTCGGCCGCGGGAAAAGTCCGCATGGGCCCGACGGAGGATCAAAGTATCCTGCGGACGTGCAGCCTCGATCGCGTCGATACAATCCAGAATGAATGGATCACCTCGCTGTGCGATCTCGCGGGCGATGGCACGAGCCACAATGAGCCGCTCACTTTCATACGATTGCGCCCACGCTCCGAGTGCATCGGTCTCGACGTACATCCGCGACTGATGCGGAAACGAATCCACGACGCGGCGTGCTGCCGACGCATCGCCGGCGATAATCGCGCTCAGGACTCGCTCCATCGACTCCTGAAACGCGGGTAAGGGAGCCGAGACCGAGCGCAGGTGGATTCTCGCTTCGTCGGCCCACGGTCCCGTGGGCTCCACTGTCAGAAACGCCCGCCATCCAGTGGCGGCCGCATCGCGAAGTCCGAGTCTCTCAATGGCGAGTGCGCGATTGAAGAGTGCCTGCGGCAGTTCCGGTTTCAGAGCGATACTGGCATCTGCGGCAGCGATCGCGTCGACGAGCAGTGCGGGAGCATTGCGTTTGCTCGCCTGAGCGATGGAAGCGGCGGACAGATCGCTCCAGGATAGCGCGTCGTATTGATCTTCCGGAATCGCTTGCAGCTTTGCGAGCGTCTCGATCGAATCGCCATTGAAGCGGCCTTCCGTCGTTCGCGCAGGAACGGCGCCATCTGACGGCAACAAGCGCCACACCAGTGTCACGATTACGGCGGCCGTAATGACGATCAGCGAAATGACTCGCGCGAATGAACGGGTCGCGGGTTCTTCAGTGGAAAGGACTGCATTGCGGCACAGTGCACATCGCGCAATGTGCTGCACGATACGATGGCGGTTTTCGGACGTGCCTGTCCGCGTACGGAACGCGGACAGCTCCTGAATTCCTGGACATTCCTCGGACCGGACCGGTTGCATTCGCCGCTCGGACGGTATTCCGTCTGTGCTGACTGCAACCCGGATTGTAGTGCAGTCCCTACCGAACCGAGCTCGGAACCGGACCGATCACGGCCTTCCCCGCTGGCGTGTTGAACTCCGTATCGGGGACCGGCGCGGAGCAGCCGTTGCCGAAAATCATGCCGTCCATGTCGACGGAATAGCGGCCTTCGGCGCGCATGGACGCGATGACCCATCCCTGCTGCGCTTTCTGGTCGGTCTGGTCGCTGTCGAGATTCATGTAGAGCCATCCCGCCCTCGCCTCACCCGTGAGCGTCGGAAAAATCTCACTGTCGACGGCACTGACGAGCGATGTATTTCGCAGGACGAACGGATCGGGACCGATGCAGCTCGGCGCGGAGCAGGTGTAGTCGGTCGTGCCTTCGGCGTTCCCGTCCTCGTCGAAGGCGACCGTCTCTCCCATCTTCTGGCGGAAGTTCTTCTGATAGTCGATGCATTGCGACGTGGGACCCTGGGAACTTCCGCGCCAGATCTTGAAATGCGTGTCGAAGTTGCCGGCGCCGCCTTTGATCCAACGCACCGCGAAGAGAGAAGGCAGCGGCTGCCGCGCGTCTGCCTTTGGGCGCACGGACTTCTGCAGGTTTCCGTAGAACGTCTGCGGGAGCGGCGTCGCGTATCGCGCGGGAAGTCCGGCGCGCGTGTCGGGAGTGCCGCCTTCCGGGATCGCGCGAATGTGCACCATCGGGCTCGCCTGCGCGAAGTTCTGCTTGACGTCGACCTGCTGGTAATCGCCGATCAGAACGTTGTCGTAGCGGATGTCGACGTCGAAGTAATGAGGATCGAGCGGACCGTTGCCGGAGCAATTGCCGACGACGTCGACCGTGACATAGCCGACCGCGTTCTCGTGAACTCCTCCGACTGTATTGCACCCTGCAACCTGACCATTGGCCGCCAGCGTGCCGAGGGTGAATGCGCTCTGCATTCTCGCAACGAGATAGTCCGGGATCGCGCCCGGGAGCTCACTACAGAGCGCGTCATTGAGAAACGGATTGATCTCCCCGAAATCACCAGGCGAAACGCCGGTGCCGGTACCTCGCGCGCTTCCGAGCTCGCCCATGAGGACGTCGTAGAGATTGAAGCCCTGCACGTCGTAACCGGTGAGATAGACGTCGAACGAGACGATCGGATACGCGATGTCGGTCCACAGCGTGATGCGTGCGGCTTGCGGGATGCTGCCCACGTTCGTGATCTTGAAGAGCGTCGTTTGTCCGAGGCGGTCCTCGAGATCGACTTCGAAGTAGGGGAGGAGGAGCGTGGCGGCAGGGGCGACGCTGATGTCGCAACCGCGGTCGTTGTTGAGGTTTGCGCCGAACGCAGAGACCGAAAACGCGAGGCTGATCGCCAGCACCAGAACGCGCCGAGGAACGGGGTCATGGGAAGCGAACAACCTCGGGAAACGGGTGGGCATGCGCCGGGGGCCTCCGGGGGCGCATTATGCCGGAACGGCATTGGAACGTGCAATAAAAATGCTGACGAAACATCGTGAAGGGAGGGTAAAGACTCCTGCCCTTCGTGGTGGGGCGGCCGCGCGTGAACCGGGAGTCTCAGAGTCTCAGAGTCTCAGAGTCTCAGAGTCTCAGAGTCTCAGAGTCTCAGAGGCGTGCCTGCCAGACTCTTTAGGACTTGGCGACTTTGAGACCTTGCGACTCCCTCTCCCCGAAAGACGCGAAACGCGCGCCCATATTCTCTGAGACTCTGAGACTCCCTCGCTCCGCTCGGGAGCCAGTTACGATGATCATCATGCGATTTCCTGCGCTCCTCGTCTGCCTCCTCGCGATCGACACCCATGCCCAGGTTCGTGAATGGCGGGTCGCGCACGAGCGCGAGATTCTTCGCGAATTCGTCGATCTGCTCGCGTTGTCGAATCTCGCGGAGGACGCGCCGAACATCGAGCGCAATGCGACTGCGTTGAAGGCGATGCTCGAGCGACGCGGCGTGGTGACGCGCATGCTGACGCGCGAAGGTGCGCCGCCGATCGTCATTGGCGATCTGCGATCGCCTGATGCAATTCGCACGCTTGCGTTCTATGCGCATTACGACGGACAGCCGGTCGACGAATCGCAGTGGCACAGCGCGCCGTGGACGCCGGTCATGCGCGATGCGGCCGGCAAAGACATCGCCGATTGGACGACCGCGAAAACGATCGATCCCGAGTGGCGGCTCTATGCGCGTTCCGCCGGCGACGACAAGGCGCCGATCATCGCGATGATGGCCGCGCTCGACGCGATGCGTGCCGCGGGAAAACGTCCGCGTTTCAATCTGCGATTCGTCTTCGAAGGCGAAGAAGAAGCGGGTTCGCCGCATCTTTCCGAGCTCATCCAAAAATATCCCGACGTGTTGCGTCCCGATGCGTGGATCATCTGCGATGGTCCGATTCACCAGACGCGTCGCATGCAGCTCGCGTTCGGCGTGCGCGGCGTGTTGTCGCTCGATCTCACGGTCTACGGTCCGATCAAGGCGCTGCACGACGGGCATTACGGCAACTGGACGCCCAATCCGATCGTGGCGCTCGCGCACCTGCTCACGTCAATGCGCGATGAGAACGGCCGCATTCTCATCGCCGGTTTCTACGACAACGTGATTCCACCAACCGATGCCGAACGCGCCGCCGTCGCCGCAATGCCGCCGATGGAAGCCGCATTGCGCACGGAGTTTCAGATCGCCGCGACAGAAGGTGGCGATGCACTGCTGAACGAACGCCTCATGTTGCCCGCGCTCAATGTGAGCGGCATTCAATCGGGACAGGTCGGCGAGAAAGCATCCAACACCTTGCAGACGAGTGCACGAGCGGCGATCGATTTTCGTCTCGTGCCCGCGCAGACTCCCGACTCGGTGAAGACGCTCGTCGAAAAGCATCTGCAGACGATCGGCTACACGATCGTTCGCGACGATCCCGATGCCGCCACGCGCGCCGCGCACGCGAAGATCGTGAAGGTGCGTTGGGGCTCGGGTTACGCGCCTGCGCGGACGTCACTCGACCTGCCGTTGTCGCGAGAGATCGCATCGCTCATGACTGCCGCAGGACACGAGCCGTTGCGACTCCCGACGATGGGTGGGAGT